>CAYFXH010000004.1:0-1905 GCA_964346905.1 uncultured Desulfobacteraceae bacterium
CTCTAGAAACTTTCTACGATTTACCTTGGATTCCTTACCCATTACGGGCTCCTTATATAATGTGTGCAATGGATATTCATGCTCACACACATGAATATGCCTGTCTCCTTCAACCAAGGAGGATGATCAAAATAATCTGAGATATGGGGCTTGTTTTTCAGATGATTTTGATAAGAACTCTTGCTCCATTGTGGAATTGGCTGTTACTGCCCGTAATACATTCCACCCCAACCTTTGTTGCGAACTTGCTCTGGCGGTTCAGAAGCAAGAATCTTTCTCCTTTCGACGTCATAGGCAGCCATCTTCTCATCGAGATCTGATTCAAGCCTGTTAAGCTCGTTGATCTTCTGATCGATGAGGTTCTTATCTGGATTATCTGATCGAAACAAAGAAGCCAGCTCTTCTCTTTTCTCCCGCATCTCTTTTCTTAATGCTTCCGTTTCCTGGTAACTCTTTCGGTACAATTCATCCAACTTATTGGCCTGTTCCTGGCTGAGATTCGAAGTTCCTTGGCCGGAGCCCATCATACCGTGTCCGCCAGCCATTCCATTTCCACCTCTACCCATCATGGCAACTACCCATGAACCTCCACCTGGACCATCGGCGTAAGCAACGGCTCCGGTGGTCAATACAGCGATTACTGCCAGTACTACAGTGTAAGTTCTTATCATCATTGTGAACCCCATCTTTTTGTTTTGAGGTTTTTGTAAAATCGGCCTCGTCCTTTCATTTTGGTTAACTCCTATATGGTTTTGATCGCTTGTGAGCAAAGACTAGGTTACGAAACGCCGTCCAGTGGATAAGATTATTCAAAGATCAGCTAATCGAGAAGTTAACTTTCCTCTTTAGTCTCTTTTTGCTTCAGCTTCAGCATCATTAGGAGATGGAGCAAGGGACAAAGCAGAATCAGAGCATAGAATCCCCAAGGTCCCAGAATGCCGGTCAAAGAGAGCACTGGGATTGCAATTAATGGAATTGCACAACAAATGATCATTGCGACAGTATGATTTCGGAGTATGTTTTTAAACCGGCCCTTATTCATTTGCTATTTCCCTTTCACATTTTTTCTAATTCTTCCCTTTAAGCTTCCAAAAACATGTCTTGGAAGAATTTCTAACTGCCATAAGATGGGCCGTCGTATGTATATTCTTTCTTTACCTTTGCTAAGATTTCAGGATGCAGCATTCTTAGATATATGTAGGTTGACCCGAGAACAATTATTTGCCCGAGGAAAAAAGATAGAATCTCACGTACTCCTACCTCAATCAAAAGCATTGTCATTGCAAATCCGAAAAATAGTAAAGAAGCGATTTAGTCCTCTCACTATGGACAGTTTGCCTAACCCCGCAAGTGCACATGAAAATATGGATGAACCAAAAAAGGCTACTATCATCTGCCAATCCATCACCCCGCTTCGTGTTTATAGTCCTCATGTTTCACGAATCGCCTGCTGCGACCGCGGATATGGCAGCGCTTCCGGCTGTCCTCGGGCCTCGAACCCTGCGACGTACTGTTCAAGTACGACTCGGATCCGAGTCCCTGCGGTTGCCCGGTGGCACCCCCATCTTCACGGTCTCGCGACATCGTTTCGTGAAACATGAGGACTAGGGCAGTTTAACGTCTTGCCCAGGACAGGAGGAAGCACCCCTCGCTACAGTGCGCTATTCTGGGGACCATAAAACGTGTCATACCCGTCACCCCCTTTGCACCGAACTTTGAAAATATCAAGCTCCCAGGATTAAACGAAGTTCCATCTAGTGACAAGACGGTCCACTGCGGCCGAAAGTTTTTTCATTAGCTTTAACCAAACGGGCCATTGGATTTAAGGTACTTTTCAGGATTCTCTTCAAAGGCTTTGATGCAGCGTTCAGCACAGAAATATTACAATAGGCTGTGCCAATGCCC
>CAYFXH010000004.1:1915-35667 GCA_964346905.1 uncultured Desulfobacteraceae bacterium
TTGCCTGCGCCTGCAATTTTGGCAATGTTCATGCCAAAAGTTATTCAGTACATTAAATGTTTAATTTAACATCATTTTTGCCACTAGATAACCGCGTTCAGACCATAGTTGGATGGTAGAATGGATACTTCTTATCCGGTTTTGTTCTCTACAGTGCGCAAAAATTTTGCACTATACATAGATGGGGGACGTCAAGGGAATCCATTCCTTCATTTAGCCAAGCCATTTTGGATTCAACATCGAAAGGGATATTTCTCAGCCGGTCCAGGATTTATTGTTTTATTAGTGAAATTTGGCGTGAGTCCCTTCTAACGGGACGAGATCAGAAAAGCAAAAACAGTTTCGGTCACGCGACTGGCATTTTTCTTGCGTGCACCTTGCCATTCTTTGATCTGGTAAAAAATGTCAGTTTCAACTAATATTTTGATTAGCAACCGCAATTTAGGACATTGCTCACACTATGGAAAAGAATCTGAACAGTAGCCTAACCATTGGCACGGTGCTTGACGATAAATGGGTGGTCCTTGAACTCATAGGCAAGGGGGGGATGGCGGAGGTGTACCGGGCGCATCAGCTGAACCTGAAGCGCGATGTTGCCATCAAGGTCATCTCCCAGGAATTCCTGGAGTCTCTGAATGGCGACCCAGAGGAAGTGGAAACCACCCTCGGCCGTTTCCGCCGCGAAGTCCAGGCTATGGCCCAGATACGGCATGCCAACGTCTTGCAAATATTCGACTATGGCTCCACCTCCATCAAAAAGAATGGCATGGATGTCCCTAACGAATATATCGTCATGGAGTACGTACCGGGAGCCACGCTACGGTACACCATGTCAGAGGAAGGATTCTTTCCTGATCAGGATCTCGTCAGGGACTGGCTGGTGGAGTACTTCTTGCCGGTCCTCGACGGTGTCGAGACCATGCATGGCCTCGGAATCGTCCACAGAGATCTGAAGCCTGAGAACGTCTTATTGGACGGCACTACCCCAAAGATTGCCGACTTTGGTTTGGCTCGCTCCATACGGATGACAGCCCTAACCGAGTCTGTCGATATTAAGGGCACCCTCGCTTATATGTCTCCTGAACACTTTTTTGACTTTAAGAAGGCAGACGAGCGGAGTGATATGTATTCTTTGGGAAAGATCCTTTTTGAGGCGATCAGCGGTAAGATTACTCCTGAGACGATTCCATTTAAGAGCGCGAGTCTGGCGAAGGCAGACACTCCTTTTTTTCAGAAGTTAGACCAAATCATTCAGGATGCCACTGCAGAGGAAAAAGTAGAACGACTGGAATCTGTGGCGAAACTTCGTGATTCTCTAATGGAGGCCATAGATAGTTTGCAAGGTGAAGCAGCAGCAGTTGTCTCAGAGACTCCAGCACGTCCTCTATTTTTTTACCAGACCAAGTGGATCTGGACGGGTGTCGCCGTTGCCGTAATCTCCATACTGGCCATGGCTTTCTGGCACATGGTGAGTGGACCTGGAAAATCGCCCACACTGCCAGAAAGGACGCAGATATCCAAAAGTGAGTTTCCGCCAGCAGATCGCTCCGAACCTTCCGAAGTCGAGTTGGAGCAGCCTACTTCTCCAGCCCGATTCATCATGGGTGAAGATGGACTCAAGATGCTGCTTGTACCAGGTGGTGATCTGAGCATCAAGTCGGGGGATCTGGAAGAGCAGAGTAAGACGGTAGTGGTGCAATCCTTTTACATGGACGAGGCAAAAGTAACTAATTATCATTTTGTGGAATTCCTGAATGCTGTGAAGGACACCCTGAGCGTCGAAAACGGCGTTGTGAAAAAAAACGGTGACATATGGTTCTATTTGGGCGAGGGTAGAGAGGCACACGAGCAAATCATCTATCGACACGACCGTTTTCTTTTGCGGGACACTAAATACGCGTCTCGCCCTGTTGTCCGGGTGACCTGGTATGGGGCCTCGGCCTATGCCCACCACTATGGTAAGCGGTTGCCAACGGAATACGAATGGGAATATGCGGCCATAAGGGGTGGCACTGGCAGCAGAGGGGTCTCAGAAAGCGCCAAAACCACCTCTCCACCTGGTAGCGCGGAGAAGGATTCGAGTGCTCAAGACCATATGAGGCAAATGATGCGAATGCATTCCCAAGCTGAGCAGACAGCCCCGGATGCAACTCGTGATCACACTTCTTCCCTTAACCTTCTTGGCCTGAAAGACCTGGGGGGAAAAGTAAAGGAATGGGTGACTCGGGTACAGGATGATAAAAGTGCAAACGCAGCCACAGCAACGACTGCTGGCTACCCGAGTCTGGTCTTCGGCACATCCTCCCGTACCGAGTCCGGATTGAGAAGTTTCAGGTACCCGTGGGAAGGTTTCCCGGATGTTGGCTTCCGTTGCCTGCAGAGCATCAGTAATGATTATTGATTGAGCTCGTTCTCATAACCAACAATACCCGCTTTTCACATCTCCCAGAGAGGCCGGATCGATAAGAGAGGTTCCGAATAGTCCGCCGCCAGTCAAGTCTTAAAGAGACATTGTCTCAAGACTCGGTAACGCAATTCACCAATGAGGTATTTGACTTCTGAGGCTCACCTCAGTTACATACAGAGAACACTTATTCTCGAGAGATTAAAACGGTGTTTACATTTTCGGGGAATAGAACCATTCTCGGCACGCTCATCCTTATCCACGTGTTTTCTGTTGCATTCTGTTCCCTGCATTTCACCGGAACGGCCGGGCACTCACGGGATATTGATCTCATTAGGTTTTACTGTGCGGGCGGAATGGACAATTTCGTCCTTTTGGAGGATCCAGGGTTTTCGGGTTTCATTTCTGCATCGTATCCAAACGTATTTCTTCAGATAATGAAACCAATCCTCCCCATACTTTCCTTTCCCATCTTCAAACCTCCAAAATATGCTGAAATGTCCCTTTACCTGCGAATTTAATTTGAAGCCACACATTATTTCAGGATAAATATGGGAGTGCGCTGCACCTTGTGGAATCTCCCGTATCCTTGTTGAGAGGAACTATTGATGAAAAAACGTAGGCGAGTTTTTTTTCTATTTTCAATTACTCTACTTTTTGCCTTTTGTACCTTCTTTGTCTCGTTGAGCCGAGCTGATGCGAGCAGTCATTATATGGACAGCCTCGGGATTGTTAAGTTTGATAACAAGCTAAAGGCCCCTGACTTCACCCTTAAAGATGTCACCGGCAAAAAAGTAAGCTTGCAAGACTATCGAGGAAAGATCGTTTTCCTAAACTTTTGGGCGACCTGGTGTCAGCCTTGTCGAGTTGAGATGCCATCTATGGAACGGCTCTACTCAGAATTTAAAGACAAAGATTTTGCCATGTTAGCTATAGACCTTCAAGAAGCAGCCAGTACAGTGAAGGATTTTGGGGAGCAACTAGGTCTGAGTTACCCTCTTCTTTTAGATTCTGATGGGTCTGTCGGTGTTGCGTACGGGGTCAGGTCTATCCCGGCCACGTATCTCGTAGACCGACAGGGGTATTTAATAGGGGGAGCTTTGGGGCCTCGCGATTGGGCGAGCCACGAATCCTTCAGGCTCATCAATCACCTCTTACAGGCCTCACCTGATCTTTGATAGGGAGGGATGCTGGTGAAATCAGTGGAAAATCTCTCAATCATCGTAGCTTTCGGGGGAGGTTTCCTCTCTTTCCTTTCCCCCTGTGTGTTGCCCCTGTTGCCGTCTTACCTCGCATTCGTCACCGGTGTTTCTGTTGATGACCTCAAAACCCCACTCTTAGGGAGAGAGCTGCGCAAAAAAGTGGTTTTGAACTCTTTATGTTTCATCCTCGGCTTCTCCATGGTTTTTGTTCTTTTGGGTGCCTCTTTCAGCTTTTTGGGAAGATTCTTTGCAATCCATCAAAATACGATTCAAAAAATCGCTGGGCTGGTCATCATATTTTTTGGTTTATACATAACCGGTATTTTCAACATTCCCCTCTTCATGCGCTCAAAGGAGCTCCTGCCGATAAGGACGAAGCCGGCAGGTTACGCGGGATCCACTCTGGTGGGGCTCTCGTTCGCATCCGCGTGGACGCCCTGTGTTGGTCCGATTTTGGGAGCTATTCTGGCTTTGGCGGGAAGTGAGGGAAAGATACGTGGAGGGATTGTTCTCTTGGCAGCTTACTCCATGGGGCTAGCAATACCCTTCTTCTTAACATCTGTGGCGAGCGGCTCACTTTTGAGTGCTTTCCAGAGATTCACAAAGTTTACCCGGGCGATTTACATTGGTGGAGGAATCCTTTTAATCATCGTTGGTCTTCTGATCCTCACAGGGTATTTCACCGTCTTGAATTCCCTTTTTATTGGTCTCACGCCCTCGTGGCTTCTGGAAAAAATTTAGAAACCAGGATTTGCCAGAAAGGTTTTAGCATGGTACGTGGACGAGACGCTGGAAGGGCTCTCCTAATGACCACATTGATCCGTCACGTTGCCTGAGTTGCACAATTACAACCGAATCTCAGCAATTTATGACTGTTCAATAATGCGGTCTTTGAGTACCTCCAAGCTTTGATCTATCTGGATCCCCGCCGGAGTCCATCCCGCACCTGATACGGGACCAGGATGACGGGCAATTGCAGACTTTCGTCGTTCCCGCGAAGCTTGTCCCCGACCCAGATAGGGGAGCGGGAATCCAGGGCCCAAACAGATATTCACCGGAAATTTCTTGGGGGTAACTATCCAAATCATGGTGATTTAACTATTTGATTTTTCTGATTAAAAAAATATTGAACAGTCTCAATTTATAACAGAATAGCATGATCCGCATTCTGAGCTGGTGGAGATGAAGAAGGTGAAAAGGAAACCGCTCAAGCGGAACGCATACCACAGGATACGTTGCACCTGAAAGGAGGACGGTATGGCGAGAGCAATTAGAATGCACGAAACCGGTGGGCCTGAGGTTTTGCTCTGGGAAGAGTATGTTCCGGGCCAGCCGGGGCCGGGTGAGGCTCTGATCCGCCACGAAGCTGTTGGGCTGAATTTCATTGATGTCTACCACCGGACCGGTCTTTATCCCCTGCCCTCCCTGCCGGCCATACCAGGGATGGAAGGGGCCGGCATTGTTGAGGCCATTGGCGAGGGCGTCACTGAAGTGGCGGTTGGGGATCGCGTCGCTTATGCCGGTATACCACCTGGCGCTTATGCCGAAGTCCGGCTTATGCCGGCCCATCGTCTGGTGAAGCTTCCTGAGTCCATTTCAACCCGGCAGGGTGCAGCCATGATGCTTCAAGGGATGACAGCGCGATACCTCTTACATGGTTGCTACAATGTGCAAGCCGGAGACACGGTCCTGATTCACGCCGCGGCTGGCGGCGTTGGTTTGATTGGCTGTCAGTGGGCCAAACATCTTGGGGCAACGGTGATCGGTACGGTGGGTTCACCAGAAAAGGCGGAACTCGCCCGGACTCACGGCTGTGACCATCCCATCCTTTACAGTGAGGAAGATTTTGTCTCACGGGTGGAGGAAATCACCCAAGGGAACGGTGTGGACGTGGTGTACGACTCCGTTGGTCAATCAACCTTTATGCAGTCACTGGATTGCTTACGGCCACTGGGCATGATGGTCAGTTTCGGTCAGTCTGCCGGCCCGATCGCACCGGTGGACATTGGCATTCTCGCCGCCAAGGGCTCTCTGTTCCTTACCCGACCGAGCCTGATGGCCTATACCGCCAACCGGGAGGATTTACTTGCCCACGCCCAGGATTTGTTTGAGGTGGTGGAAAAGGGCGCGGTTAAGATCGAAATCCACCAGACCTATCCACTTGCCGAGGCTGCCAAGGCTCACAGCGATCTTGAGGCCCGAAAGACCACCGGCTCAAGCATCCTGATTCCTGAGTAGGAAAGAGCTCTAACATCTCTCGCAGATTCAGCAAAAGAAGCGTAGTGCTTTACCAGCTACCAGTCTAACCAATGGTTATGGGCATCGGGATTGTTTTGGTGGTGGAGGAGGTTTGCTGAACATTAATCTTGACAAAGAGTTAGGTATAGGTTAATAATTTAGGCGTGCCTAAATTTCTTGCATTCCTGAACTAGGATTAAGCCATGCAATCAAGGCAGACGGTCAGTGATAGCTTGGAGAATTACCTGGAGGCGATCTTTCACATTGTAGGTGAGAAGCAGGCGGTACGGGCCAAAGATATCGCCGCGCGCCTTCAGGTAAAAGCTTCCTCTGTTACTGGAGCGTTACGGCTGCTGGCCGAAAAAGGTTTGGTAAACTACGCTCCCTACGATGTGATCACCCTGACGTCCAAGGGAAAGAGCATCGCGAAGGATGTGGTTCTCCGCCACCAAGCCCTTCGCGACTTTTTCGTAAAGGTTCTCGCAGTGGACGAGAACACGGCTGACGAAACAGCGTGTAAGATGGAGCATGTCGTTCCAAGTGGAATCGTGGACCGCTTAATCAAGTTTGTTGAGTTTGTAGACCGCTGCCCCCGTTGCGGTCCAGGGTGGATTAGCCAGTTTGACTCTTACTGCGAAACTGGCAAGATAACCGAGGATTGTGAGCGCTGCATTACCTAAGGTTTTGAGAAATTGCAATGAGGAGCAACCCTGGCAGGAAAAAAAGGTGACAAGACACCGTCGTTTGATCAAGTCTGAAGAAGCTCAGAAAGTACGGTTGGGCAGATCCGAAGGATAAGGATTTTCGGAGTATCCACTATTTTTTTTGGACTAAATATTAGGTGCAACTAAAATAATACGTCACGCAAAACTTATGAGCCTTTGCAACAATACAAAGCCACTCCTAACCGTGTAATGGTGGCCAATGAAGTTCTGACCTTGAGAGAGTCGTTGTTTGGAGGAGTTATGAAAGGTCGTTTCTTTATTGCCTGGATGGCTACATTGCTTTTGTCGTTCTCAATCTCGACCGCATTTGCCCAGGAGGTGGTGGTCTATTCGGCGAGAAAAGAACATCTGATCAAACCCATTTTCACAGCGTATACCAACCTGACCGGCGTCAGAATTAGATACCTCACCGGAAAGACCGGGGCGTTGCTTGAACGGTTAAAGGCCGAAGGATCCAACACTCCCGCCGATCTGCTCATTACCGTGGACGCAGGAAATCTGTGGCATGCGGCTGAGGAAGGGCTTCTTTCGCCGGTGGACTCCGAAACCCTGCGGCAGAACATCCCGGTCCATCTGCGCGATCTGCAAAATCGCTGGTTCGGCCTTTCCGTCCGGGCTCGGACCATTGTCTACAATAGGAAAAGGGTGGATCCATCCGAGTTGACAACGTATGAGGCACTGGGTAATCTCAGATGGAAAAACAGGCTTATCCTGCGCACTTCCAAGAAGGTGTATAACCAATCCCTGGTTGCATCCCTCATCGCCGAGCACGGCGAAGCCAAGGCCGAAGAAATCGTGCGCGGTTGGGTTGCCAATCTAGCCGCTCCACCGTTTTCCAATGATACGAGGGTTATGGAAACCATCGCTGCGGGGCTTGGAGACGTGGGAATCGTCAACACCTACTATTACGGCCGATTGATGCAAAAGAAACCAGGTCTGTCTCTAGCCCTCTACTGGCCGAATCAGAACGGTAGTGGCGTCCACGTCAACGTCTCCGGCGCTGGAGTCACGGCCCACGCCAATAACAGGCAAGAAGGCGTGCACCTGCTTGAATGGCTTTCCTCAGAGGAAGCTCAGAACCTGTTTGCAGATGTCAACATGGAATATCCCGCTAACCCCAAAGTCAAACCGCACCCGGTTGTTGCCGCCTGGGGCGAGTTCAAAGCGAATCCTATAAACGTGGCCAAGTATGGCGAATATCAAGCCGCCGCCATCCGTCTCATGGACCGGGCGGGATACAGGTAAGAGGTCACCATGCCTCAGACAAAAACACTCCAACGGCAGAGGGTGGTAACCCTCACGGGTTTATCCATAAGCAAGCTGAGGCTGGGCCTGAATGGCTGGCGTGCGGCTGCTGCTGGAGTTGCGGGCCTGGTAGCGGTTCCGCTCCTGGTGATTATCTTCTCCTTATTTCGGCCCACTCAGGGGATCTGGAGCCATCTTTGGGCAAACGTGCTGCCCGGACTTTTCGCCAACACCGCCTGGCTCGTGGTCGGCGTATCCCTGGGTACGCTTTTTCTGGGGATCTCACTGGGATGGCTGACCGGGGTATGCGAATTTCCCGGCAGAAAGTTTTTCTCCTGGGCGCTGCTCCTGCCACTGGCCATGCCGGCCTATGTCCTGGCGTTCATTTATATTGGGCTCTTTGATTTTGCCGGCCCGGTGCAGGCTGCTTTTAGGAGCTTGTTTCCCCACAGCAACTTCCACTTCCCTGACATCCGCTCTACGGGCGGCGTCATCCTTGTCATGACTCTGGCCCTCTACCCTTACGTCTATCTGCTTTCTCGGAGCGCATTCATGACCCAGGGCAAGAGCGCCATCGAGGCGGCGCGCACGCTGGGCCTGAGTCCCGCAGGTGGTTTTTTCAGGGTCGCCCTTCCCATGGCCAGGCCCTGGATCGCCGGCGGGCTAATACTCGTCATCATGGAGAGTCTGGCGGATTTTGGCGCCGTGTCAATTTTCAACTTCGATACCTTTACCACGGCCATCTACAAAGCCTGGTATGGTTTTTTCTCCCTGACCACCGCGGCGCAGCTTTCATCTATCCTTGTATTCATTGTCTTGGTGGTGGTGATATTGGAGCAGCGCATGCGAAGCCGGATGCGTTACACCCGTACCTCCAAATCCGGCCTGACAGCAGATAGCATTTCACTATCAGGAGTTACTGGGTGGGCAGCTTTTACGTTCTCCCTGTTGGTTCTTCTGGCAGGTTTTGTCGTTCCCGGGGTGCAACTTCTTGTGTGGACTGCGGAAATCTTTCCTCTGGAATTCGGCAGCGCTTATCTCTGGCTTGTGGGCAGGACGCTTTTTCTGGCTTCTGCCGCAGCGCTAGTCACCTGCTTTGGGGCGATTGCCTTGACAATCGCCAAACGTCGACATCCGGACGCGTATACATCAGGACTCACACGGGTGGCCACCCTGGGGTACGCGCTCCCGGGCACGGTGTTGGCGGTGGCTATCTTCATCCCCATAGCGAAAGTGGACACCTTTTTGATTTGGTTTATTCAAGCCGCTTCCGGATACGGAGTCTCACCCTTGTTACAGGGGACCATCATCATCATGCTCACCGCATATCTGGTTAGATTCATGACTACCGGATTTAATGCAGTGGACAGTGCCATGCAAAGGATCACGCCAAGCATAGACGAGGCCGCGAGACTTATGGGGGTGAAGGGCATGGACCTGCTTCGGCGCATCCATATTCCGCTGCTCAAAAACGGTCTCCTGACCGGACTCACCCTGGTTTTTGTGGATGTGATGAAAGAAATGCCCATTACCCTTATGACCAGGCCTTTCGGCTGGGATACCCTTGCAGTAAAAATCTTTGAGCTCACTTCAGAAGGGGAATGGGAGCGCGCGGCTTTGCCAGCGGTCGCTCTTGTCCTGGTGGGAATGGTTCCAGTGTTTGTTTTAACGCGACACACAGAAAGATAACGCTTCAACTCAGGATGGAAAAGCCATGCAACCACTGCTCGAAGTCAAAAGCATTTCAAAAGCTTACGGCAGTCATTTGGTTATAAAGGACGTCAGCTTTACCCTCGAAAAAGGGGAGATTGGCTGCTTGTTGGGACCCAGCGGCTGCGGGAAAACCACACTTCTTCGGACAATTGCCGGATTCGAGGATGTTCTTGCCGGCGAAATACGGATGGAGGACCAGCGAGTGGCCTCAAAAGAGTTTGCCGTGCCCCCGGAGAAGCGACGAGTTGGGATGTTGTTCCAAGACTACGCTCTGTTTCCACACCTGAACGTGTTTGAGAATGTGGGCTTCGGCCTCCGATCCATGAAAAAGTCCGAAAAGAGAATTCGGGTAATGGAATTCTTGGCTATCATGGGTCTCGAAGCCGTTACGAACAGATATCCGCACGAACTCTCCGGTGGACAAGAACAGCGCGTTGCCCTGGCCAGGGCCCTGGCTCCCAAGCCTCGGCTTCTGCTGCTGGACGAGCCGTTTTCAAACCTGGATGTGACCTTGCGGGAGCGCCTTTCCATGGAGGTACGCGATATTATCAAGGAACAGCGTGCAACCGCTCTCATGGTCACGCACAACCAGCATGAGGCCTTTGCCATGGCAGACAAGATCGGTGTCCTCTCAGAAGGCCACATGGAACAGTGGAGTAGCGCCCACAATATTTATCACAAACCCGCCAATATTTGTGTGGCCGGTTTTGTGGGCGAAGGCGCCCTGCTCCCCGGGAGAGTCCTTGACAGCCGGAGGGTGGATTGTGGACTGGGAATTCTGGAAGGGTCCTTCTCGTCACCATGCCCGGAAGGTTGTAGCGTGGATATCCTTATCCGGCCCGAGGATATCGTTCATGAGGACGAAAGCCCTATGAAGGCAGAGATTGTCCACAAAACTTTCCGGGGGCCCAATATCCTCTACACCTTGCGGTTGCAATCCGGCAACAGAGTCCTCACCCTTGTGCAGAGCCACCACCGGCACGAAGTCGGCGAGAAAATCGGAATCAGACCCGAAGTAAAAGATATAGTCCTATTCAGGAAAGACGAGGTCTGCAATCTGGGCACGACTGATGCCATGCTGATGCAGGCTGCGGTTGGTGCCGGCTAATGGGGAAAACCCATAAAAAAGTCCCACCGAAAACAGAGGGTCTCTCGGCTGCTTGTACCCTGTGGATGGGCTCTGATTTATCTTGGTTCTGGTTTTTGAAATCTCCGGTGTTGCCAGCGTCCATCCTATTTTCGGTTTTTTTCCTCTTCGGTTTTCTGGTGAGAAAGGAAAGCGAATTTTCATTCCCACAATGATTGCCTGGAATAATTTCTGCGAAACATTGTCTTATTAGAAAATCCAAAAAGGAGGAGAGAAAGATGAAAAAATTAGGACATTTTTTCGCAGTATTGATCTCGTTTGTGATTCTGTTTCCAGGACTCAATATCCCGAGGTTAACGTCTTTGATACCGAAACCAGCAAATTCACCCCATATCTGGACGTGGAAGCGGTGATCTTTGCTGGGGGAGGTTCACTGGATCTCGCCGAAAGCAATGGAATGGCCAGAATGTTATGTTGTGGTTATACTCATGGATAATTTTTTTACGGAGGGAGGAATATGAAGAAGAGAACTATAACTATGTTGAGTTTAGTGATTATGGTCTGCCTCACAGCCGCTACGATCTATAGTCAAGGTGTATTGAAGGGAAGCAAGAGCTCGCCAGCGCACGTGGTCGCAGTGCGGAAATTCGCCATGAAAACAATGGGAGCTAACGTGGGGGACATCCGTGGAAAAATTGGAGCTGGGAATATAAAGGGGATTGGAGCTAATGCTGGAAGCATAGCTGCGCTTGCTACTTTCCTGCCCCTAGTCTATCAAGATCCATACGGTGATGTCTACCCGGTGGCGGGATCCAAGTATTTCTATAAAGGAAAACTGTCAGACATTGAAGTAGCCTCCGAGCAGCAAAGGGCTGAGGCTGAGAAGCTGATGGGATTAGCGAGTGTTAACAACAAATCGGCGGTTGAGGCCCAGGTGGAAAAGCTTCTTGGTGCTTGTGGAAACTGTCATAAACTGGCCAGAGGCAAGTATTAGGCTAAGCCAGTAGAGGATCGACGGTGGGGGCCAGGTCTATGGCCCCACTTACATAAGAATGGCCATTTTTCGTTGAGTTGCAAGGAACCAAAGCTGCGTCTTCATTGAGCTGTAGCCTTGATGGAGCGTAAAGTCACCCGCCCTTTTTATTGGCGGTGGTAGCGTAGCTCCCGATTTCGCGGAACCTTTAGAAAAAACGTTTGCAAAAATACAGGGTATTTCCCAAAAAAATACGGTAAACACCCCATATGCCCCCTGCCGTATCTTCGCTCTAATACATTCCATTTATGGATAAGGAAAGACTTTCCACTATGGCTTTTGATCGTTAATACCCTGTTTCCTTGCTATAGATGGTATGATAAAATCGCGCACATAGAAGTAGCGCTTTACCTAAGAATCATTACACGTCTAACTCATTGCATCCAAAGACACCGCACTCGCAAAAACATCACAGCATGGAGTTGGAAACTCGTTGGCAAGATCACTGGTGGGACATTCATAGTGATTAGACCACTGATTCTCCTCTCAGAGTTTCGCAAGCCTATTTCATCTTTCAGCGGCTGTCTCGACTGATGCAGATTCTAGAATTAGCGAAACAACTGCTTTCTTTATAATCATTAAGGTGTGGTGAAAGCCAGAGGTCTCTGCCCTGTCGGCTAGGGCTTGCGGCGGCAACTCTCTTCCGTTGATGAGATCACGCAGGTAAAGGGTAATTTTAAGTGCGGTCGGTGGTGGCGCCGGGTGACCCAGACAATGCTTCGGTGGGCAATCCGCGTAGTTTTTTGAGTTCCCCGGAGCTATCCAAAGACTGACCGGTTTCTTACCTAACTCTAGACCCGAGAGGGCGCGCCTTTGTGGTTAATTACGCTTGGTCCGGCCTTTTGGCCGGATCCAAAGGCAGAAAGGGGGTGAGACTTTATAAATTATTTATCTCACCAGAACCAAATGAAATAGAGAAAGGAGAAAAAAATGAGAGGATGGGTTCTTAGATTTTTGGTTGTTGCGCTTTGTCTTTGCCTAACATTCCCGGCATTGGCCGCGGCCGAAGAAAGCGTCACGGCAAAGTACAACATGAAGATTTGGGGCCGGGTGAAATTTGATATCCACTACGACACGGCTCAGTTTGCAAATTACAATGACTTTCTGGGCGCCCCTGCTGACAGTCAGGCAACTTCAGACGCGTCAAACAACTCCCTGAACTTCAACCCCAGGGACACCCGCCTTGGCTTTTCTGCCTCGCACAGTGCCGATGCCTGGGTGGGCAAGGCGGTGGTGGAGATGGATTTTTATGGGGCCAACAATGGAAACAACCTCCTTCCCCGGATGCGTCTCGGCTATATCGACCTGGCTAACAACGGCTCGGGCACCAGCCTTAGGGCAGGTCAGGACTGGATTCCCATAATGTCGACGAATCCCTCCACCATTGATTTCGGCATCCTTTCCGCCTCCGGTAATCTGTGGTGGCGGGTGCCGCAGGTAACCCTGCGCCAGAAGATTGAGGGCTTGGAGTTACTGGCAGGTGCCATGCTGCACCGCAGGACGGACACCGCGAGTGAAACCAGGATGCCTTGGATCATGGGCCGGGTGGCTTACAGCTTTGAAGCCCTTGACGGCAAGCACATGGTGGCGGTGGATGGTGGTTATCAGGCCGATAAGGTCAAAAACAGCACGGGCGATGATGATGAAATTGACCGCTGGCTTGTCGGCGGGGAGGCGAAATTCAGCTTTGGCCCCGTATTGGTGAAAGGGGAAATCTGGTACGGCGAAGGTATTGGTGCCCATTTCCTCCGCTATAACCTGGATATCGAAGACACAGATCCTACTGCCGCCACTTCGTTCGACGAATGGGAAGCCTGGGGTGGCTGGATTGATGCGACTTACAAGATCATGCCCAAATGGAGTGTTACCGCTGGATTTGGTATAGACGACCCCGATGACAGTCAATATGAGAGGCAAACCGGAACTCTCAACCGCAAGTTTAAGGAAAACAGGACCATATTTGTCAATAGCTGGTACAGCCTGACGCAAGCTATCAAAGTGGGCGCTGAATTTATGCATTTGCAGGCCAATCGTGAGGATGCTGGGGGTAGCAATTTCAGGGATAAAGGGCAGCGTTATACGGTCTCAATGTTCTACGCCTTCTAGAGTGCCCCGTTGAAATCTGATCTTTTAATTTCGGGACGACCGGGAGGTCGTCCCGAACCTTCGAGAATCAAATCCTACCATTATCTTGGTCTCAGAGGATAGCTCTGGATAACAGTCTTGTTGGTCCTCCATAAGCTGCTGATGCCGCCGGACTCGATGGTGGAGACGATCAACTCCTCCATCCCGTCTCCATTGATATCACCTATCTGCAAGCTGGTTATCACGCCTTCGATTTCATCGGTTTTCCAGTTCTCCAGCATGCCGTTGCCGCCCCAGCTCAGTGAAAGAATTTCTCCCTTGCTGTAGTGTCTGCTTCCGCCGAGCTGGGCCAAGGTTGGGAGATTGTGGGTAATGATGATTTCCAACTTGCCGTCACGGTTCAGATCCCTCAACAAAATTGGGGAGGAAAGTTGGCGCCTCTTGACGTTGGGGTCATCGATCCGGGTAGGAGCGAAGCGGTAGCCCTCATTCTCTATATCATCCATCGGCTGAGGTATATCTTTTGCGGCCAAGGGCAGTTCAAGGTAGTTTTCGGTGCTGCCGAAGTGGTCATAGCTTTTCCAGATAAAATGGCCATTTATGTCCATGAGAAAGAGATATCCATTCTCGGTGATCATTATGGTCTCAGTTTGACCCTGACCGATAATGTCTCCCATGGCCGCGTTAAAAATATCGGCAGACTCTGGAATAGCTAGCCTGCTTTCGGCAATGAGGTTATTTTTTTTCCAGACCAGGTTATAGATCTCAGGCAAAAAGGTGCCATCATCTGCGCTTTTTTGTCCCAGCAGCCTTACCGGTTCACCGGGAATTCGCACAGCTCTTAAATAATAATCCACATCTCTCGCCAAGGTGGCGAATTGGCTGCCGTCCCACTCCAGTACAAAAGAAGAATGTTTTATCTGAGTACCACTTAGCTTTTTCTGGTTGGTGACAAAGATCTCGTCCCGGCCGTTTTGGTTGATATCAGCAACGGATACCCAAATAAAACGGTCCTTCTTGCCCGCAGGAATTTCAGCCATTTGCTGGAGCTTCCCCTCGGAATATCGATAGACAAGCAAATCCTTGTTACTAATACCTACCAATTCATTGGCTTGGTCTCCAAGCAAATCTCCCACGGCAATACTCACGAGAGGATGTTTCAGTTTTTGGCTTTTCCAAGGGCTATCTTTTGGTGCCACTGGAGCTGCGGCCGCGGCTTGCGAGGGAAGCTCTGAACCTAAAGGTTTCTGTTGGATTAGTTCCTGGTCAATGGACGCCAGTTTGGGCTGGGTGGCAACGGGTTCTGCTGCAGGAGGAGCCGGCGGGAGTTCGGGTTGAGCCAGCTGTTGCCGCGGGGCCGCTTGAGGAGTTGGGGGTGGAACAGCCTCTGCTGCTTGAGGCTGCTGAGCCAGTGGTCTTGGCCCACCTACGGCTGGATGTGACCTCGTGTCAAAACCCTTTGCCTTGATCTCATCCGCCACCTGACTGAACTTGGGGAGAAGATTATTCATATCTTGGACTAGGGTATAGATGGTAAGAGGTGGTCTGGTGGTATCTTGCGAAAAGACTTTAAAATCAATACTTCCACCGGTTCCAAAGAAGGTAACGCTGCCGGAGACAAGGTAATCTGCGCCCAAATCTTGAGCCAGAGATCTAGCTGAGGTTTCATTCAGGTCCTTTTTAAACTTCTTAAAAGCCTTTGCAACCTCGTTTCTGTCTAGGACCTCCACTGTCTCCTTTCCGCCGATGCGGGATGCGAGCATATCCATAAGCCCAGCCTGGAGGTAGTCCATCTTCTCGGGTGAGTGGATTTTTACGGGCAGAATGGCCACCCTCACCCGCTTCTCTGCGTAGCCAGAGACCTGGTTTACACAGATCAAGAACATGGCACATGCAAGCAAAGATGCAACCGATCTATTGTTCAGTTTCATTGAGTGCAAGCCTCCCGAAGATAGTTAATGAATTGTGTTCTCAGATCATCGTTTGATCGCATAACGTCAAGAAAAAGGCAGTGATGATCCTTGCCCTGTGCTGACACCGATGCAACAGTGTGTGAAGAAAAGTAACAAAGGAAAATTTGCTCCGTCAAGCACACTTTCGGTGGCATGAGACTAATACTAGATCGGCTCATTGCATATTTCCAGCTATTTTTTCGGTGGCAAGGCCATATTTGATACGAGGTCTCCAACCGTTCTGATGCTCCCCTGGTTCTTTTCGGCCATCACCTGGATACAGTTGAGACTGCAGCTGGTTAGATCTCGCACAATCATGTGTCCAATAAGGGAGGAGTGTATTGAAAGGTGGTCCCGGCGTTGAAGTTCTTAAAAAAATAGGTTAAGAATTTACCACTACGTACTTTAGTATAGTGGGGGTCATTACCCTCGACCCCTCGAATTACGATCAATACTGCTACCCGAAAATTAGACTACACCCCGAAGAAAGCAAACCCTAACTAGCTTTGATTGCACTCGCAACGGGCTGCGGCTGATTAGGGCGAGAATTGGGGATAGGGGATAGATCCAGGTACGCAAAGGTTCTACAACTATCACCCTTTGGCACATCTGTGTGACACGACAATTGAGGTAATTCATTTTCCAGGGAGTACATGGACGGGATGGAGAGCTTAGAGAAGTTTTCCATTCTGCAGGATCCAGAAAGGAGGTTAGACATACTCTTGTTCAGACTCTTTTGCATTACTGGTGTTGATTAGGCAAGAGAAAGGAGAAAAAGATGATGAAAAGATTGTGGGTTTTGTTGATAGTTCTTCTTGCCCTGGGATTCACTTTCCCGGCGATGGGAGCGGAGTTAAGCTTTCACGGAGACTTCAACAACCGCTTTCAGCTGTACACCAACCAAAATGGCTTCTTCGTGGCAGAGCAACAGGGTGTAATTAGGGACAAGAATGTGAACGACAACTATGGTGAAGCCAAATACCGAATCTGGGCTGAGGCTGCCACCAACGATGGTGATGCCAAGGCTGTGTACGGAATCGAGCTAGGGGCTCTCCGTTACGGTGAAGGCGGGGGCGGACGGTTTTCGGGTGACGGAGTCAACATCGAGACCCGCTGGGCCTACACCGATTTTCAGATTCCCTTTGTTGAGGGGAAAAACAGGCTACAGATGGGCTTGAACTCGCAAACATTTAACAAGTACTTCTGGGCGGAAACAGTGATGGGAGTCAAGAACTACGGGGCCTTGGATTCTATGGACTACACGGTGGCCTGGTTCCGGCCCTTCGACACAAACGCCAGTACCGATGATGAAACGGGCCAGGATCTGGACGCTTTTTACGGCAGACTCAATGTCAAGCCCATGGACGATCTCTCACTTGGTTTTTTTGGGGTGTACTTCTACAAGGATGACCCTGACGGGACAGCCCCCATCACGGATCGAAGTTATGAAATAAAGCAATTCGCCGATGATGCTGAATTCAACATGTACACCATTGGAGTCGACGGTGGTTACAACATGGCTATGGGTGACGGCAAATTGTTCTTCAAATGGGATGCCATCTACCAGGGTGGTGAGATCAACAATGCCACCTTCACCCCCACAGCCCCAGGTGACCAAACCGGCACGCCTTTGTCAGGGAGTTCTGTCGGCACGGATTTTGATGTCAAAGCCTTTTTTCTCCACCTGGATGCTGGCTTCAGTTGGGATAAGTCAACCCTGACCTACACCTTCTGGTATGCCTCGGGAGACGACGACCCCGAAGATGACGACTTTGAAGGGTATCTGGCGGTGGATGTAGACAGCTTTGATGGTCATGTCCTGTTCGAATCCCTTACCGACGATAATGTGTTCACCGAAAGGCACTACCTCCTGGACAAAGGTTTCATCATGAACAAGCTGCGTTTCGACTACAAAGCGACAGACAGAATGAAGGTCGGTGTGGCTGCCTTGTACATGATGACCGCCGAGGATATTGAATACATCGACAATAATGGAGATTCGCAAAAAGAGGATACCATCGGCTTCGAGATAGATGCTGACATGAGCTACAAGCTTTTTCAGGGTCTCACCTTTAACCTGGCTGCCGGGTATCTGTTTGCCGATGATGCCATGGATTACTTCGAGGAGGATGCTGACGGCAGTTCCGACGAGGATATCTTCCGTCTGATGTCGAGCATTCGCTACAAATTCTAGGATTGTCGCCCCTGCGCGGTTGTGCTAGGCTAGGTGGCCGGGGAAGATCCCCGGCCACCTTTTTGTATTGAGTGGCAGCATCAATTGGGAGGTCAGTCTATGTTCTCATTTGGCTTTCGAGCTCTCAGCCTATTGGCTGTCCTACTCTTTTTCCCCTTTTGGCCGGCCCGGGCTGCGGTCATCGATGAGGTGGTCGAGGATTTCACTCCCATTTCCGGCTATGTGATCATGGGGGCAGAGGGTGAATATCTAATAGATTTGGATGCCAGCAAGGGAGTTTCCGCAGGTGATCTCTTCAGCGTAATCAAATCGGGCAAACAGATCACTCACCCGGTAACGGGAAAAGTTCTGGGCACTCTGGAGGAAGTAAAGGGGATTCTCAAGGTAACCCGTCTGCAGAAGGGGTATTCCTTTGCCAGACCTCTGGGCGAATCCGCAGATATCAAGCGGGGAGATCCTGTCCGCCGTTATGCTGAGATGTCTGCAGCATTGTGGGACTATACCGGGAAGGGTGAGGCTTTTTTCATTCAGTTGCGCGGCCAGTTGCCCTCTTTGAAATGGGAGGAATACTCCACTTCCCAAACCAGTAGACCCGACAAACCCAAAGCCCCCACAAAGGAGGCGCCGAACTTGATCTTCATCCTTACGAGCGGTGGAGTTGAAGCGAGAGATCCAGAATTTCAGATTATTCATAGCTACGGTCCTCCAGAGTCTTTAGTTTCTGCTACTCCCATTGCGGCTGTTCCGCCTCTGACCAAAAAGGCTCCCATGGGATCGAAGCTGGAAGAAGAAATAACATATGAGCCGACCTATCAAGGCTACCAGACTGTAGGGAAACTCTCCGCGGTGACCGTGATGGCCGATTTTGTAATGGATGGGAAAGATTTACTTATGGCGGCCACGGACGGATCAGAGGTAAAGGTATATACAGTGGAGGAGGAGTTGTCCCTTCGAGCCAGCGGCCGTCCGAAGGGAATGGGTTACACCTTCGCAGTTAAATGGTGGCGACCTGCCAGCACCGGCCCGCTTCACCTTGCGGTAACGACAATTACCAATGACCAGGTGGAAGCAACCGTCTTCAGGCTTCAGGGGAAAGAACTGCTTCTGGTGGAGGAGCGGATTTCCTTTTTTCTGGGGACCTTTGATCGGGATGGTGACGGGGTTCCCGAAACCTTACTGCGGCAGTCCTTTGACAGGGACATCTTTTGGGGCAATCAAATAAGAGAAGTTCAACTAATAATTGGCGGGCTAAAGCACATAAAACCGAAATTCAAACTTCCCAGGAGGTTTACTGTTCTGGGTAGCACATTTGCTGACCTTACCGGTGATGGGAAGGTTGAAACCATATTTGTGCGGGACAAAGCGCTGTATATTTATGACGGGAAGAAACAGCTCTATAAATCCCCTGCTGAGGTAGGAGGAAGCCTTGCTGTAGCTAGCTATGAACTTGACCCGGGAGCAAGTTTTACTTCGGTAAAAACAGCTATTCTGGAAATATCCCCTGTAGCAGTGGATGTTGATGGCGACGGACAACTTGAGGTCTTGGCGGTGACCACCGACAGGGGCATACTAAAATCTCCACGTTTGACTCTTTTCAAAAGCTGGCTCACAGTGGTGAAGTACAAAGATACGACGTTCGTTAAAGGTAAGCTTGGCGAGGTGCTCGAAACTCCGACACAAGGGCTCGCTGCTAATGCGGGCAAGGTTTTGGTGGTAGCCTCGCGACCCGGCTCAGTGTTCGGCAAGGAGGCCAGTAGCCGCATACTCGCCTATCCCCTGGTGCGTTAGATTACTTGCCAAACGTAGCTTCCTAGAATTTGTTTTTCTCAACGGCTTGCCTATTTTGGACCAGATTTTCCTTTTATCTCAGCACTTAGAGTTACCTGCCGAGGTGTATATACAGTTTAAATTCCTTTCCCAAATGTTTCTATTTTTCTTTGCTTGATTCACTCTCACATAAGATGGAAAAAGAGTTAATGATGACATCGTCATCAGGGCCGTACGCATCCGAGATCCGAATCTTCGCCTCGGAGGTGGGCATACAGGGCACTTCCCAATCGTAGGATGCGAATGGTGCATCCATCTTCATGCTTTTGACAAGCTCTATCCATTCCTTTCCGTTATCTGTCGAGTATTGGATTTTTACATATCGTATGGAACTGGAGAGCTGCCATGATATCTTTTGTTTGCTCCCGGCGAGAAACTTCTCCCCTCCTAGGGGAGATACGATAGTTATCTTCCTGAAATCTCTGTCCTCACCGCGAAAACCAAAACTGCTACTCTCAGGGGGAAAGACCAGCGCCGTAACCACAATGAAGAGTAAAGCGAACACATGCAGAGGGTTTTTCATGGTCTCCATTCCTCTCTAGACCAGTTGCGTTTGTTCCTGAGCACACAACAATATGCCTAAGAATAATCATGGCCCCGGCAAAAATAAAGGCAAGAGGATGGACCAGTCCCTGGAATTTTGGCTAGGATTAGGCAGTCCTGGTGTACTTTGGCAGCTGAAACCAGTGGTGTTTACTCCCAAGGCGAGGAAGAGTGTGATGGACGTATACCGAATAAGACAGTCTGTGATTCTGGCTGCAACAATACTTTACACTGCGGCGATGACTCTTGGTTGCGTTGCAAATAAGTCTGCGACTCCCAGTGGAGCGGCTGAGGTGGAGATCAAGAACACCGATCCACTTCAAGCTTTTGAAGAGGAATATAAGGCTATTGGCGAGCAGCTGGAGGAAGGTTCCCTTTCATCCGAGGTCATGAGCAGAGCAAGTGCAATACGGGTGGGGCTGCAGAAGTACTTAATAAGGACAGAGGCGGAATTGGAAATTTTACGAATAGACGTACTCCATGGCGACGATTACGAAAAGAGACAAAGTGCTCTGCAGCAGATGTTTGTCTTGGTGGTCGAGCGGGAGCGGACCAAGATGGCTTACCTGCAACGGTTGCAAGCTCTTACGGCCGGAAAGACCGCTGGCGAGAAGAAAAATCAGCAATCGAAGGTGAATGACCTGAATATTGAAATTACAGTCACTCCTGAAGATCTTACCGGGGGTGAGCGACCCTAACGATCGCGGGACTAATCGAAAAATCCCCCTTGCGGGTTGGGGGAGGAGAGTGTGCCGTCAGATGGTGGGACCGGAAGAACCATTACCGTTATAAGGTTTCTTTGAATGATCACGCGGTGAACGGGTTCCGCAGGTGGGAGTTAGTTTACTCGCACTGGTTTTGTGGCGGTGATGAAGAAAAACGGGAGATGTGCAACTCGCACTGCATCCTTGCCCAAAGAACCGTCCTGCTGCCGGATGCGATCCAGCTTGGCCTTTTCCACCTTTGTTAAGGGCAGGCCTTCCAATAACCGAAAACGGACGGCAGAAGGTGGATGCAGTTGGGAAATGAGCTCCACCCGCCACTGAAAGCCGCAAGCCTCCAGCAAGCCGGGCAGCTTGCGGCCGATAGTAGGCTCAGCGCCGGCGCGCTTGAGCGCCGCGATCCACAAGTCCCTGGTGGCAATGGCGGGAGGCTGCTCGATCATCCCTCCGTAATCGGGCTCCAGAGCCACCAAAGAGCCGCCTCGTTGCAGGATCCGGTAGACTTCAGCCAAAACTGCCTCCGGTTCCATCCACATGAGGGCACACTCACTGAACACCAGGTCAAAGTAGCCTGATTGGAAGGGCAGGTGCTCAGCCTCACTGCAGACCCGCTCAGAACCTGCAAAGTTTTCGGGACGAGAAGCCAACGCAGCAAATGAGAGATCCAGACCGATTACCTGTCCTCCGCTGCGACGCACAAGCTCCGGGATGACCGCGCCGTAGCCTGTACCCATATCCAGCACCCGATGAAGTCTGGCAATGGCTACACGCCGTAGCAGCCGTGCCCGAGCGGGTGCCAGCCACTCTGCCTGCTGTTGCAACAGTGATGGGTGAGGAAGTTCCGGCGTTTGAATCATGGCAATAAGCACCCTGCGGCCAGCTGGTTGTCCTACTCATTGGCTTTTGGGTTGAGCGTTTCAGCGGCCGCCGCCAGCGCAGGCGCAAGCGCAGGCGCAGCCGCCGCCAGCGCAGCCCACACCACCACCGCCAACCTCCCCAGCGAACTCACCCAGGGCGCGAAAGAGATCGCTGGTGACCCGGTCAAAACCGCTAAGATCGATGACACCGCCCCGTCCATCAGAAACACTCAGAGATCCAGGTATGATGGCTCCTGCCATCCGTGACATGGTGTTCTCCGCCCAACCCGAAAATGAAGCGGCCACGTCACTGAAGCTGGTGGCTCCCCCGGGCGCGCCTCCCCCAGACGAGACAGCGGTGGTGGCATCGGTGATAGACCCAGTTCGAAGCCAGATCGGACGATAGCTGTATGTTGGGGTATCGAAGACCGGACGAGGGTCATCATCCATGAGGATCCACTGGGAATTACCATCTAAGAATCTCTCGCGTTGCGGAATGCTTTTCAAAGCCTTCGCTTGTCGCACAGCGCGGCGGACGATACTGCGGTAGTACTCCTTGGTCTCTGAAATGTTGAATCCCTTCATCCTGGCAGCGGTGTGCTCGAGCAATTTCCTCATGGGTCCACTGAAATTCCATTGATGCCAGGGTTTCTGGGGATCAGCCTGTTCGTCCAAGGCATCAAGAAAGGGCCACTCGTAGGTATGCAAGACAATGCCCCGTTCCCGGGCCGCCTTACGCCTGAATGATAGTTTCTCTTTGGTTTCCCCCGTCGCGCGAAAAACTTTGCTTATCTCAATCTCGTAAGGAGGCTCCTGGCTCTGGCTCACCACCCCTTTTCTGAGCAGACCGTAGATCACCAACGTCAGCACCTTTTTCACCGGTATCTCCAAAAGTAGAGCAGCCTCTGGAGCGGTCAGGCCGCGTTTAATACCGCCGCCGGGTACCTCAACCACTGGCGGCAAGTATTTGTGGCATACAATTCTCCGTGAATGCCATTCATTGAGAAAGATCAAAACCAGGATTATGGGTACGGAAAGTGCTTCCGCCTTTGGACTTTTTACAAATATCCAGATGGAAACCCCCGCCAGAAGCAGGTAGACCACGACGCCGGTTCCTCCAGAGAAGCGGAAAAACAGAAAGGCAAGGAGGGCGAGATAGATGATTCCGGCCCAAATGCGGACGGAGAGGTTTTCTTCCATCCATTTGACCAAGAGCCCGAATTTGGTCATGGTTACCACCCGAGCCATATTGCGCTTAGGAAAGGAGACCCCCACCATGTATGGGCTGGTGAAAGGGCCAGTCCACTCCCAAATAGCCACGGCATGATCCTGAAAGATGACTTTTTTGGTATATGGCTTCTTATGGTAGAGCATCTCCTCCGGTTGAACACCCGGGAGCATGTGAATGGCAAGAGCGTGACTGCCGCTGCCAACCACGAATTGCTTGCCAAACCAGGTGGGAGTGATCCGGAGAGATGCATAGTCTTCCCGGGTTGTATCCTGATACACCATGTTCGGCATGGTGAATTCGAAATGGAAGGTACCGCTCTCGCCACCCATAATGCTGTTCTGGCCGCGGAGATGGACTTCAACTCCTGGTTTCACGTATTGGGAAACCCGAATGTCGTGCAGAATCACCTCATCAATGGAACCGGTCATGTTGCTGATATCGTATTGGGCGTGGGGCATGCCGATGTCCACCACGTCTATGGGATGAGCACCCCTTTGGTTAACAAAGGCAATGTCGTAGACTATGCGCACGGAAGCATCTGGCTGGACGTAAAGCTGCATCCTCGCCTCAGGCACGCTGAACCGATAGTTTTGGGCCAGGACGGGAACGGCCCGCGTGACCATGAACGTTGTTAGCATGGCAAAGAGACAGCTGATCGCAGATTGCTTATGAAAGAGTTTCATGTTCTTATTCTTTCCCCTGGCTGCTCTTCTGGCTGCCGCTTACTGTTTGTCTCGCATATCTGCTCAGCCCAGCTCCGGGGCTCGGCTGGACAGCCAGCCACACAGACAGACAAACCAGGACAAACCTCACAGGGTTTGGGTGCATCCACTTTCTCCCGATAGAGGCAAAAATCTTCGTTCTGCCAGATGGTTTCCCAGGAGTCCGTCAGAAGGTTGCCGGCGGAACGATACGGTCCCCGCGGTGGAATTACCGAACCATCCGGCTCGACTCGAATGGACACGTCGCCTGAACAACGAGGTCCTAGCCGAACCTGCTCCACAAGCGAGGTCTCTTCATGCTTCCGCACGGGAGGCTGCCACATAAAGTGCAACCCCGCCTCCCGGGCCGATTCCTCCACTTGGGCTGCCACTTGGGGTAGACCCTTGGCCCCGATGGCACCAGCGCGCTTTTCGGCAGGTATTTCATCAGGCACCGCAATGGCAAAGCAGGAAACGGTCATCACACCCAAGGCCATCAAAGCTCCAAGAGTTTCTTCCAGCATGTCCAAGGAGTTCTCCACCAAGGCCACCTCGGCCACCGCACAGACCTCTTGCCGGAAGGCTGCCGTGATTGTCTCCCGGGCAGCGTTCCAGTCGCCGACACCGAAGAGGGCATCATGGATCTCTGGGTTGATGCAAACGAAGGGCACGGTGAGGTGGTCCACTCCTGCCAGGGCTAGATCTCTCACGAGGGTTCCCGTGATAAGGTCGCTACCTCGAGCACGGACCCCGGCAATCAACCCCAAGTCTTCGGCACGTTCCACACCCTGGACCACATGGCCAGGATGTGGCGATTCAGGAGCCAGAAAGGTAACGTGGGGGATAGCCACATCCCAGAGCCGTTCCAGAATGGGGTTCATTTTCCCAGGTTCAGCAACTGGTAGGTCGGCCCGGATAGGCGCCAGCAGCTGTGCTTCATGAGGAGAAAACTGGTGATCTTCCAGGTTGATAACGGGATAGCGTTCATCCGGGGTGGCAAGCCGAGCAATCACCTCTTTGACCGTGTCCAAATCGTCTTGGACGACGTTTTTGGATGCATCACGAAACTGACCAAGCAGCCGCTGAGTAATTACACCGTCTTCGTCACCGTCCAAGAAACCCTTTGCCATGATTACCCCGGTTGGAGCGAAACGTGCCGCAGCTGTGGCATTGGCTATCAAGATTCCTCGACCGTCAGGCTCCACCCGCAAGTGGTACCGCGTATGGTTGCCATCACCCTCCAGCAGGTAATGGTACAGACCAGGGGAAACCACGGGAAGAGGGTCTGGCTGTCGGAAGCCAAGGAGCTTAGTGAACAGGTTCTTCATAACCCACCAGCCTTTACGGGATTGCCATGTTCTGCCGTGTCTGGTTTCTCAATTCCTCCATTGGTATCGTTACCGTGTCATTATTTACTGGAAGTTCGAGCTACAATTACCGTGGACCTTTACCTTGTCTGGACAAAACCTTTTACTGGATGCTGACTGCTGCCTGGTTTGTTCAGCAATCCTTTGTCCTTGTCTGGCCGCGCGAGATATGGGACACCCTCCTCCGCAGAAGGAGAGATCGGGGCACTCACAGCACTCCTGGGGCAAATCGGCCTGACGTGGATAACGGACCCGCTCGCGGAAGCGCAAAAATTGCGGGCTGTTCCAGATGGCAGGCCAGGGATCATCCAGGATGTTACCCACGGGAAAGTAGTAGGACTGACACGGGAGCACGTCACCGTTTGGTTCTATGCAGAGGGAGTACTCACCAGCATTGCAACGCTTGGCACCGATCTCCAGTTCCACCGGAGAAAGGCGGCAGTATTCAGTGACCGAATACCACAAGAACCGCATCCCCAGCTGGGCGGCACCATCGCGAACAGCAGCTAGCAGCGGGGCTAGCTCTTCATCGGGTATGGCACTGGGCTCACGAAAACCCTCTCCAGAGTGAATCATACCGTTCATGGCGAAGGTCTGCACCCCGAGTCGGTGAATGAATTCTAAAAGATCAATTGCGTGTCCAACGTTTCGGCGGGTCATGGTGGTGTTGGTGATGGTGTGTAGACCGACTGCCAGAGCGTTTCGAATTCCATCAACCGTCTGCTGAAAAGAATCGGCCCCGGTCATAACATTGTGCACGTGGGGGCGACACGATCCGAGGGTAATCTGTACGTGATTAAGCCCGGCATCAAACAACCTTTGCGTAAAAGCATGGTCAGCGAGGAGCCGACCGTTGGTGTTGAGTCCGGTAATGAGTCCCAATTGGTCAGCCTGGGCAACGAGCGTTGGCAGGTCCGGATGGAGACTCGGTTCGCCACCCGTAAAGATAATGTGGGGGATGCCAATGATTGCTAGCTTCTCAAGGACCAGCAGCCATCGGTTTAAAGACATGGAGGGTGTGGTTTGACGATCCGGTTCGTTGTAACAGTGTCCACAATGGTTGTTGCATCCGTAGGTGAGCGCGAGATCCACCTTATAAGGGGCACTGACACCAACACTGAATAGCGGGGCCTGGCTTACGGATTTCAAAGAACAGATTTGACAACCGGAATGGGGATACAGCAGAGATTCGACGATTTCATAAAGCTTCTGGCATTCCCGAGTGAGATCCGTCATCTCCACACCTGGATACCGCTTGCGCAGGCCGGCGATAGCTCGCTGCAGGTCTACCCCATCCAGAGCGAGTTTGGCCATGAGGGTCGCTGTTGGGTTGAGATGAATTGGCTCACATGCGTCGGCGAACAGCAGTCCTTTGCCGGCGACTTCTACCCGCAGATGAATGCGACGTTGGTAACCATTTTGTTGCAAGCGATAGTGGTACAGACCAGGCTTTGGCAGGGAAACTGGACTGAAAGTGGAGATGAAATCACTAATATCACTTTCAAGCCACCGCCAGAACCGAGCGAAGATACCCACATCAGTGCCAGGATCTTTACGAGAACTGTGCTGGGTCGGACCTACCACTTCGGCTCTTCCTCCAGCTGGTAACCGGTACCGCAATATTCACAGTTGATCAAGACGGCACCCGCCTGGACGGAGATGGACTTTTTACTCAAGGTGCCCTTGCACGACTTGCACTGTAGCTTCTCCAGATTCACGTCGCCACTGAGATCGATTTTTTGAACCTGAACCGTTGTGGTAGAACGTGGCCGCACCCGGGTCAGATAGATCAGCATGCCCGCTGCCGCCAGTAACACAGCGCCAACCACAATGCGCAAGGGCTGCCCCTGGGCGCCCATCACGAACATAACTCCAAAAAAGCCCAATACTCCGGCGAGAGTGTAAACTGCAAACTCTATCATGGCCTCTTTCGTCATGCTACACCTGATGTGATTCCATGTAACCAGGTACAGGGTAAAACAACCCAAGGGAGGCCACCCCGCCAGTTAGCATACATCCGGCACGGTTTTGCTGCATCAGCTCATATAACTGCAAAGCCGTGGCCAGAGCCGCTCCACACCCTAGGCTCGAGGGTACTTACATGCTGGCTGCTATGCTGATTACCGTTCTCAAAACTTTGGGGAAACCTCTTCAAGATCGCGTTTTCGCCCGCATGTAGTCCGGCGATGGTTATCCCCCTTGGTAGTGTAACCGTAACCCTCGTTTTGCTATGCACAGCCCATGCCATGTTCTTTCGGGGTTAACCGTATAAGGAAGGGTTCAGATGGAGAGAAGATAGTGGTGGGCAATCACATCCATTCTAAAAGGTAGAGCGGTCCATGCTATTGGCCACTTATTTCTGAGAAAGGCTTTTCAGTTATGACGAGCATGGTAAAAACCACCAGCCCGCAGATACAGATCTCACAGGTGCGGCGGCAATTCCATAGTACGCCGATTACTTTAGCTTCCCATTACCCGCTTCACCGAGGGAAAAAGGTCTATATCGGTATGGGGTAGGAACAGTGAGGCCACGAACTCGTCCATGAACTTCGGATTCACCGAGAGCTCAAAGTAGGTCATCTGCCGTGCCAGAGTATCAGCCCTAGCAAATGCATGCCTGGAAAGTAGAGCCATCCGAGCACCGGTGAGGGAGCTGTTGCCGATGAACTGCACCCGTTCCGGCGGTAAATCGGGGAGCAAACCGATGAAGATGGCCTTTTCCACATCCAGATAGTTGCCGAAACCTCCAGCCACATATATCCGTTTCAAATCTTCAAATGAAATCCCGACGCTGTTCAAGAGAACGCGCATGGCTGCCAGTATAGCTCCCTTGGATTTAATGAGATTACTGATGTCATCCTCGGTGATCACCACATCCTTCCCCGTTTCCGTTTCGTCGCCAGAGGCCAGGACGAATTCCATATCTCCTTCATTCTCTCGCACTCTGGGATTGGCAGAATCTCTGGGAAATTTGCCATTTGGGTCAATGATTCGGTTGCGGAAAAGCTCAGCGATGGTATCAATCAGACCGGAGCCGCAGATTCCACGGACTTTGGCCGCGCCGATGGTCTCGTACGCTACGTGATCCGCCTCAATGTGCACTTTTTGGATGGCGCCGCGAGTTGCCCGCATGCCACATTTGGTGCCGCTGCCTTCGAAGGCAGGTCCGGCGGAAGCTGAACAGCAGACCAGCCATTCATTATTACCGATGACAATCTCGCCGTTGGTGCCTATATCTATGAGCACTGAGACTTGCGGGCTATTGCTGATACCGGAGGCCAATAAACCGGCAGTGATATCACCGCCCACATATGAACTCACCCCCGGCATACAATTTACCACCGCGCGAGGATGTATACGGAGGTTGAGTTCATCGGCGGAAGAAGGTGGGAGAAAGTTGGCAGTGGGAATGTAGGGCTCTAACCTGATGGTGCAGGGTTCGAGACCCAAAAAGAGATGAGTCATGGTGGTGTTGCCTGCGGCGGTTAATGCAGTAACATTGCTGGCCTCGACACCGTGTTTTTCCAGGAGAGTGTCAATGAGTGCATTAACCGAGTCGATGACCGCCAGGTGGATGGGAGACAACCCTCCCCGGCCGCAGGCGAAGATCATTCGCGAGATCACGTCCTCGCCGTATTTTGCTTGCTGATTGTGGCTGGCCTCCACCCCAAGGGTGGCGCCACTACGTAAGTCAACCAACTGAGCGACAATGGTGGTGGTACCAATATCACAGGCAATGCCGTAATTTTCCGCACAAGAATCTCCCGGCTCCAGCGACAAGATTTCAATGCAATGTTCATCATACGGGTATAAGGTTGCAGTGACCTGCCATTGGCTTTCCCGAAGGAGACGAGCCAACCCTCTAAGGGTGGCAAGGGAAGTTTCCAGGTACGGTGCCTGGATCTTCTTGCGGATTTCGCGGTAGATGCGATCGAGATCAGAGATGTTGTCAGAGAGACTGGGCTCCGGCAAAGAAAGATATACCTTCCGCGTTACGGGCAGGTAGAGCAGTGAAGGGATGTCCAAGGTATCGTCCAGGTGAATGTCCTGAGGCGGCTCATAGCACACCATGCTCTCGGTGGTGAGAATCTGCTCCTCCTCTAAGCGGGCCTCCGGCGGCACCCAAACTTCAAGGTTATCCTTCACTTCAGTCTGGCAGGCAAGGACAAAGCCAGTGTTGATCTCCTCGCGACTGAGAAATCTGATACTTTGCTTGTTTGGTTTGGCCTCACCTCGGGTAATCTGGACACTACACTTACCACAAACTCCTTCACCGCCGCAGAGACTGTTAATGTAGACACCGGCTTCAGCAGCAGCTTCGAGAATGGTGAGTCCCTGTTTCACCTCTGGCTTGGCGCCTGAAGGTTGAAAAACTACTTTGTGTTTGGCCATTTTTCGCTCCGCTTCGTCATTCAATTATTCTCATTGGTAATGTCCTCTTGCAGGAAAGGACGAAACCTTTATGGTAATAAATGGCGTTCATTGTAACGAAAAGATAAACAGGTGTTAAGTGGAAAACGGTAAAGCTTAACAGTTGACGCACGCAGGCATAGCATCTTTAATCTAGAGATAACAATTAGATGGATAATAATGTTCAACCAAACACCATTGGCATATGTTTTGCCCAACATGAATTCGCTACTGCCTCCGAGCGCAAGTATTGGAATGAGTCGTGGAAAAAAGATGCAAAGCAGATAGGGTCATCGACCTTCGCGGTGTGAGCTGCCCTTGGTCCATTCTCAAAGCGAAAAGCCAGCTCACTCTTCTGGAGCCGGGGGAGGTTCTGAAAGTGCTGGTTACTGATCCCAAGATGCTGGTGGACCTTCCAAGAGTTCTTGGGCAAAAAGGGCACCAGCTCATGGAAATACAGAAACGATCGGGGTTCTCCCAACTCTATGTACGCAGGGGGCGCAACGAAAAGGGCATCGAGACCAGGACCAGTGAAAACCACAGGAATGCAACCCAAGGACAAGGAGAAAACAATGTCAGCACCGAATCTTAACAGGATTCAAGCGGCAAGTGTGGTGGATGCTCGTGGCAGTGGCTGGTGGTCAAGATAAAGGACACCCTCTAAGATCCCCAATACTCCCACAGAAAAGATGAGATCAGTTCTGATCTCCACTACTCGCGGGGAGAGGTGAGTTCTCGCACGTACGAGCTAAAATACTCCGAGAATATGCCACCAAGTCGGTTTCCAGAACCCTCCTGCCATTTTTGGGGCAACTCCCCATCACCACGGGAAGTAAACCGCAAGAGAAAGCCAATGGGCTGACTCTTTCGTCCGGCTTGGTCGCGAATATGTATGGTCACCGTGAACTTTTCCCCCTGGAGGATTGCCGATACCGGAGTACGAACAAAAAGGTATCCGGTAAGGGATCCCCTATCCGGTTCTCTTACAGCAATGATGGAGTAATGAAGAAAACTCCCTCCTGCTGGGGCTATGGCTGAGACGATGTCTTTCATGTCACCATCTTTATCCTCTGCTTCAATAAAGATTTTCCAGACCGCACCTGGTCTCAGGTCTTGCTGGGCATGGGAGTCCACAATAACCGGCTTGCTTCCTGGGTCTATAGGCACGAGCTTCCAGAGTTCACCACACCCTAATATGGGTACCGCGAGCGCAATGATTGCCCACCATCTTTTCATGATCCACCAATCTTTCTTGGTGATGCATGCCGAGCATCCATCCACAGCAAGAAACACCATGCTGTTCTTCTCAGCGTTGAGAACTTCTCAGCATCAGCGGAGCCGAATCAAGTGGAAGCACTGTTTATGGAAGGCGATCTCCTTTTGCACGGAAAGGCCAAGTCCGGGGAAGAGGGTTAACAGACCGCCACCTTGTAAAAAGCTTACGTAATTGTGATAATGACGCCGCCCAGCCAGACGCTCGATAAACCGGCAGATGGCAGCTGAAAGGTTAGCCGGCGGTGGCACCCGATAGTCTACCAAGATGAGAGTTCGCGCCAGACGTCGCATCTCCCGCAGTACTGGGAGACGCTGGCTTCCATCCATTTCGTGAAGGACCATGCATGCCGTGGCATAGTCAAAACAGTCATCAGGAAAATTTCCCAACTCCGCACCGTCGCCAAAGATAACCCGGATGTTCTTCAACTTGCGGTCCCGGACTTGCCGGCTAGCGTAAGACCACATACGATTCGAGATCTCTATCCCCACCAAATCCGAACACACGTCGGCCAGAGAAAAGAGGAGTTCTCCTGTGCCACAGCCGATGTCGATGAGGGTGCTTCCCTGCATCACTTGCGAGCGTACCAACCTACGCAGGTGGCGTAAAGCTGGGTCCACAAGTACGTGGTATACCCAACCCTCGTAGAAGTGATCTTGACGTTTTCCAGGAGTCTGTCTGTTTAGCACAATGGTTCAATTCCGCGCACCGCCCACCCATCCCTGCATGTGAACGGTTTGTTCAAGCGGTTTTGTGAAGATTGATCCCATGATCATTCTAAATGGTTTCCGAATTTGGTCAATAGGAGCGTGGCTATGCTGCCCGTGGGTGATCGCAAAAACAGTCGCATTGATAGGAGAAGAAAACATTTTCAACTTGAAGGTAGCGGTGACGGTATGTTACGGAACGCATAGAAAAATAAAACAATAGGTGGGAAATATAATCGGCCGGCAGAACAAGTAAGGGAGCACTATGCCGATTTTTGATAGAAATGACTTCCATAAGGTGCTGGCGTCGGTGGAGCAGGAAAGCATCTCACCAGTTTATCTTATCCACGGCGAAGACTATCTGGTAAAGTCAGCCCTGGCCCAACTCACCGAGGTTTTGGTGCCAGAATCCCAACGAAGCACGAATCTGGAAGTGGTGGATGGCAGCCAGGCGGACTTCCGACAAATCCTGGACAGCGTCAATACCTTCGCGCTGTTCGGCGGGCGAAAAGTGGTGCTTGTCCAGGACTGTCGTATCTTCTACTCGCGGGCCAACCTCCCTGCACTTTTCGGCAGATGCAAGGAGGCGCATGAAGCAAACGATCTAGAGGCTGCGGCTCGCCTACTGCTGGAGGCGCTCGGTTACGCCGGCTGGACACTGGTGGATGTTGCTGCGGGTGGTTGGCGAGAAATTCCCGCCGACTCTTGGCAACAGACCTTCGGCGTGGAGCTAGATCAGGTTGAGATGGCATGGCTGGAACCGGTGGCTGATCATGCTAGCAGGGCTGGAATGGAGGTTCCGAGCCGGGGAGATGACGGTTCTTTACTGGCGGCGGCCCTGGAGGATGGCTTTCCCTCGGAGCACTGCCTCCTTCTTGCCACCGATACCGTGGACAAGCGTCGAAGCCTTTACCGCCTCATTGCTGACAAGGGAATTGTGGCGGACTTCAGCGTGGCTTCAGGAACTAGCCGCCGGGCCCGTTCTCAGCAGGAGACGATCTTGAAAAGACTGGCCCAAGAGACCCTCTCTGCAGCGGGCAAAACAATTGAGTCTGATGCTTTGGCTCTGCTCTTGGAGCGCACCGGTTTTAATCTCTGGGCCCTGAAAACTCAGCTGGAGAAGCTCATTTCGTTTGTGGGAGATGGCACGCTTGTCACCCGGGAGCAGGTGGAGGGTATGAGCGACCATTTCCGGGAGGAGCCTCTCTATGAGTTAAACAACGCAGTTGCTGGCCGGGACTGCGAAGCCGGTTTGGTAGCCTTAAACCGGCTTTTAAATCAAAATTACCACCCACTTCAGGTGCTCGCTTCCCTGTCTAATGAGATTCGACGGCTGCTCATGGCCCGTGAGTTCATCGATAATCATCTGGGGGGGAGCATGGATCCCAACATCTCCTACGGCAGATTCCAAAAGACCATCGTACCGGTAGTCAAGGAAAAGGGTGGAAAAGGGTCCCTCCTCGCCACTATGCACCCGTTTGCCTTGCACAAGACCATGGTCCGCAGCACCATTTTTCAAACCGGAGACCTCATCAATTGTCTCCAACATCTCTTCGGCGCAGACCTTACCCTGAAAAGCAGTGGTATTCCAGAGCGTGCAGTGATGGAAAGTCTCATCATCAGGCTCTGTCAACCGAAATGACAAGGAAGCAGTAAGCAGTAGGCAGGAAGCAGGTGTGAAACGCGTCAAAAAATCCTCACAGCTACACATGCTGGTTGTGCTTGCTCTCTGCTGCCGGCTGCTAACTGGTTCGGTGCCATGTGCTGGCGCAGGGGATGAGAGATGGGCTGTTCTCCGGACAGGTTGGAATAGTTAGAGATGAATAACTTGGTGCATGACCGCTAGACGTTGCACTGCTTCTTCGTTCACGCTGACGCCGAGCCCGAAACCTGCCAGAGGTTCAGCCACCCCACCTGGCCCGAATTCCACTGGCTCGTTGACGATGTCCTCTAAGAGTAAATAGTTGGAGTAAGATCCCTCCAGATAAAGTAGTTTCCGACTCGCAGCGAGTTGTCGCCCAGCCGCTGCAAGGATGCCGGTTTCCCCCACCTGACATCCCAGTTGCGCGGCGATCCCTTTTTTTCGGCCAATTTCGTGCATACGAGCTGCGGCGAGGATTCCCCCGCACTTGGATAATCGTAAGTTGAATACCTGGCAAGCACCCAGAGATGCCAAGGTTTCTGCATCCCGTTCAACACACAAAGGTCGTCCGCGTGCCGCGCCACATGAGGAAAG
>CAYFXH010000004.1:35677-45929 GCA_964346905.1 uncultured Desulfobacteraceae bacterium
GCATCCCGTTCAATACACAATGACTCGTCAGCAATTACAGGAACCGGGACTCGTTCTGCCAGCCGTTGCAACCCCTGAATATTCTCCTTAGCCACCGGTTGCTCCACAGCGCTGATGCCATAGGCCATCATTGAGCCAATACGTTCCTCCGCCTCCTTCGTACTCCAGGCTCCGTTGGCGTCCACCCGGAGATCTACCTCCTCTCCCAGTATTTCGCGCACCACAGACAAAACCTCCAGGTCCTTGTTGTTTCCCACCTTGATCTTTACGAAGGGCATGGCCATGTCACGAATCAGGCAGAGAAGACGGTTGAAGCTGGGACGAGTCATCATGGGGATCACTGCGCTGTACGTGAGGGGATGGTCTCCGCCGCCTAACAGATCAGATGTGGATTGGCCCCAGGATTTGCCTGCCGCGTCAAGTATGGCGAGCTCTAGGGCGCAGCAGGCCGCAGGTGCTTCAGCGCGTTTCTCCACAGGTACCAGGGTGGCGAGCGTTTTCAGCAGGTCGGCCGGCGCAATTGCCTTGAATCCATCGAGCCGGGGAATGAGATACTCTGTGAGGAAACGCAAGCTGAACTCCGCGGTTTCGCCGGTGACATACTTCCGGGCAATACCCTCGCCGTACCCTTCCACACCCTCATCAGTAGTTACCTTGACCAACAAGTTCTTACTGAAAGTTCGGTTTGCCAAGTGGTGCTTAATGGGCATGCAGAGCTGAATCCGCAAACGATAGAGGTCGATCTGTTTCAGCTGCATGAATTGGCCTCGTTTCCTCAAAAAGGTTGGTCCCAAGGATACTGCGCACCTGCTTCCACTGATACCATTGGTGTGGTGCCACACAGATGTACCTTTCCAAGATTTCTAGGGCACGATGGGAAATGCTTACAGCTTGAGACTGATGGCTGGCCCCGTTCAGGGAGTGCAGCTTCAGGCCATAGCGGTTGCCCCGTGCCCGGCAGACAAATCCCATTATTACCGGTGAATTATAGCGGCGCTGGAGCAGGTCCAGGGTCCGGTCCAAAGGGGAGGAGCAGCCCAGAAATCGGGTGGACCGATTCCGGTATGGTCGCCAGGCGTCAAACTCATCACACTCTGTGATCAGAACTTGGTTGGATTTCAGAGCCTGAAGGGCGCTAAAAATGACTTTTTCCCCCGCATTGGCGTCCAGTAAGGTTATACCTTTAGCCGCGGCCCGATGGTTCAAAGCCCGTTTGAGACGTTCAGTCTTGAAGCGAACCACCATGGTGACTGAATATCCCTTCAAGGCCAAAAACAGTGGCAAGAACTCCACGGCACCAAAATGCCCGGTTACGAGGATGACCCCCTTTCCTCGGGAAAGAGTCTCATCTAAAAGGTGTTGCCCTTCCAGTTCCACGCGTTTCAGTAGAAAGCGACAGACCCTGCCAAAATGCGCATAGGCTATCAAGAGTTTCTCATGGTAGTGAGCATAGATGCCCTGGAAAGTGCGGCGGATGATGAGATCCGTGGGTTGCTTTGTGGGCAATCGCCGGACCACTGCAGATAGATTCCGTCGGATCTGTTCTTTTTCTTCACGGTTAAAGAAAAAATAGATTCTTCCCAGCAGACCAAGGTAGACGCGGACGATCATTCGGGGTAACCAGCGCATCAGCATGGTATTGAATCGCCATTGCAGAAAATGACTGAGTCCCACTTTTTTGAAAAAGCGCCTGTTAGCCCTCATTTCCTTGCCCATCTAAAACCTTTGCTGCAACACTCTCAGGAGAGCTTAATGTATGTTCGTATTACACGGCCACGGTTTTCCCATTTATCACCGGTGGCCCACCACCATCACTAAAAGTCTTACCGTCCAGGACCTGACGGACCGCCGACACCAGGGCTTCCGGCTTGAACGGCTTGCGCACCAGAGGTACATCCGCCATGGCAAGAGACTGAGATGTATCCTGTCTCCCGCCATAGCCACTACAAATGATCACCTTTGCGGGAAGATCAAGTTCCTGGAGTTGTATGAGTGTTTCCTCACCACCCATATTCGGCATAAGTAAATCAAGGATCACCAGATCAATATTAGCGCCATTGTGTTGACAAATTTCCAAGGCCTCACGCCCATCGCAGGCCAGGATAACGTGGTAGCCATAGCTGCGCAAAATCTCGCTTCCTAGATCCCGCACGAAGGGTTCATCATCCACCAGCAGGACGGTCTCCTCACCGCTTAAACCAGGCTTCAACTGGCTCAAGGATTGCTGACTCTCTTTTTCGGTGGCCACCCGGAACAGGAGATCAAAAACTGAGCCCTTACTCTCCTCACTTTTCACATGCACGTAACCACGGGCATTTTGGACGATGCCGTAGACCATGGCCAGCCCTAAACCAGAACCCTTTCCCACTTCTTTGGTGGTAAAGAATGGATCGAAAATTTTGTCTAAATCGTCCTGAGTAATACCAATTCCATGGTCGGCAACCCTGACCCGGACATATTGACCTGGTTCAGCCACCAGGTCTTGATACATAGCCGGAGAGTTACCACCGCAGTCCACCACAGCTGTAGAAATGGTTATCTCTCCTCCATTGGGCATGGCGTCACGGGCATTGAGGCAAAGGTTGAGAACTGCCTGCTGTACCTGGGTAGAGTTTGCTGCTATCGGCGGTATGGTTGGGCTCAGATCCAATTCCAACTGGATGTTTTTGCCCAGAGAACTCTCCAGCAATCTGGTGGTCTCCTGAATGACTCGATTCGGATAGACTATCTGCAGGTCTTCAGGTTGAGTTCCCCGGCTGAATGCCAGCAGTTGTCGAACTAAGTCCGCAGCCCGCAGGCTGGAGGTTTCGATGATTTCGATGAAGCGCTGCGTTTCCGCCTGATCCTTGACACGATGTTTCAGCAGGCTGGCATAGCCCAGAACTCCAGTCAGGATATTGTTGAAATCATGGGCGATGCCACCTGCCATGGTGCCGATACTCTCCATTTTCTGCTGGTGTAAGAGCTTGGTCTCCATCCGCTTTTTGTCAGTTATGTCAGTGACCATGGCAAAACTGCCCTTGTAGCGGTCGCCTTCCATTATGGGGACACTACTCACGATTGCTGAGACCCGCTCCCCTTCCTTACAAAGCATCTGGATCTCTTCCTGGGCCACTGCACCGCGCATGTTTTTCACAAGAAGTTTCAGCAACACTCGCTTACCGTCAGAAGGGACTAGCTGATTTATGTTTCGTCCCAGCATTTCCTCATAACCAAGGATGGCGGCCAGCCGCTGATTGGCGAAGGTAATCACTCCATTTTCATCTAACACCCATATGCCCTCGTGGGCGTTTTCTACGAGCTCACGATACTGGCGTTCCGACTCTTCAAGCTTTCGGTAAAGATTGGCATTGTGAATGGCAATGGAAATCTGGTTGGAAAAGCTGATGAGAAAATCTTTTTCCGCCGAAATAGCTTGGCCGCCAGCCTTTTCCTGATCCCCCACCAACACCCCAATGACCTTTCCCCGCACCTTTAGCGGTAGAGCAATGAAGGCCTTCGGTTGAAATTTCTTGATGAGAGGATTCTCCTTGTTGATCTCTGAGCTAGCCACATCATCCACCAATTCCGGCACTCCGGTCCGAGCTACTCTGGCAATGATATTTGACTCTCTATTCAGGGGGACCATATAGGTTTCTGCCTCTTGGAGATAGGTCTCCGGGGCGCCCACAGCGTGGGCCAAATGCAGTAATCCCTGTTCTTCGTCCACCAGGAATATGGCCGCCCTGTCCAGCACAGATACATCCACCAACCGCTGGAGAATAAGAGTCATCAGCTCTTCGATATCCAGGGTGGAAAGAATGGCCGTGCTCGCCTCTTGCAGACTAACCATTCTGTCCAGCTGAGACTTGAGCTGGAGGTTGAGTCCATGGACCTCGGCGTATTTCTCGCGGAGGAGATCTTTGTCCTGTTCAAGTTCTTCGATGGATGCCTTGGCCAGCCTCCAGGGAGCAATCAGTTGCAGTAAGAGCCGTTTGAGTGACGGCTTCCGCTTCCAGCTAAGATGATACTCACAGTAGTCGTCGCCCTGGAAGTAGCACTTGTGCTCCTGCAAATGTAGGGGGGGCTCGTTCCATACCACCGGAACCGCTGTGTACACGCCGCGGTTCATCAAACAAAAATCACGGGTCGTGGGAATATTCTTAAACCACTCCAGCCTGACCACAGCTCCATCCTTATTGAGCGCCGCTAGGTGGACCCGTTTGTTGCGGTTGAATTTATCATTGAGACTCTGGAGACGTTTGAGCGTGCGCGCGTGGTTGCGAAAAGCGAAAAAAAGAATACGTTGGATATAACCGAGCCGCCTCTTGGCCACAGACTCGAAGCCGATGTCAAAGACCACATCATGCTTGCCGAAAAGCTTCTTGACCCTGTCGTAAAGAATGATGAGTATCTCAGCAGATACCCAATTATTGGGATCAGAGAGAAACTCCCTGAGATCCGCCACCCCTTCGAGATCAGGACTAAGATCCTGAAGCAAGGGACGCACCAAGGATGGATCACGCTCTTCAACGTAATTGATGACTGCCTTGGTGTTGATACAGCTGTTGTGTCTTTGCATTAGCTAGTTTCCATCCACAAATGGCCCTTTTCCGTAATTTCTGTGTCCATGGGTCCCGCCGTGGTGGGATGCAACGTACTTCAGTGCGTTCTCCAGCAATCCCCCCATGTGACCTCAGCCTCAGTCCTGCGGGGTCGCCCTTGCGGGCAGCCTCGAGCACGTCCAATTCGGCTAGCCTGCAGAATTGTCCTTGATCTTACGGAACCGGGAACCCGCCCCCAAGAGGTGGGACTGAGTCCCGGAACGGGACGGAGAAAAATCCTTCATTTATGAATTGCAAAGCCCTGCTGTGCCCATCCAGAGTTTCCGGATGCACACTAGCCAGCCGCCTGAAAAATAAAAAACCACATGACTCGGGCAAACCGGACCCAATAACCGACCCGTAGAGGTCGAGGGGCCGGATACCCGAAGGTCGTGTGGTTGTTTGGTGTGAGTTAGCGGGTGTTGGCCAGACGGCAACAGCGTTGCACTCGTACCGCGTCGACCTATATGTAATCGCTAGTTTTCCTAGATACTAGTTAGTTTATACATAGTATTTTGCCATATTGTCAAGAAAAAAAGCCACAATGAGGTGGCAACCTTTTTGTCTCGAATCAACCCCGCAACTGCGGGGCCAAACCATCAAACCAGCAAACGGAACCATGAGATTCTCTGGATCTTCCCGCCAGGAGGGGTAGCCTTAGCATGGATTCAGACTAAGCTTCTGTCAACCGTTCCAGTTTATTGTCAAAACGAGCTGTGACCAGATCCTCAAACTCTTTGCCCAGATGGCGTCGGTTGTTCACAAGTTCAGAACGAACCTTTTTCCAGAGTTCCCTCAGGTCGGTGGTGCTAGTGCAGTCCTGGATTTCTTGATATATCTCCTCGAGTCTCCGGTTGCGCAACCGATCACGGTTGAATTCGTATATATCTTTAACGAGTTGTATTTGCTCATCTGAGAAACGATTTTCTTCCGCGAGGGTTATCAATTCAGCAAAGACACGCTCAATTCCAGCAAAGCTTCGCTGCTGGCGCATCCTTTTCTGGGCTCTACTGAGACTCTCCTCGATAAGTTCCTGTAGTCGTTCATGGAAACACTCACTCAACTGTTTTTGGTAATCTTCTGTATGGTAAGGGTGGTTCTTGAGCTTCTTTAACTCTCGGTGGTAGAGGTTCTTCAGTCGCAAGATGTTTTCCTGGCCCCGTATTCTTTCAAAAACGTGGTGTACCTGAAGACGGTCTTGATAAAGTGGCTTGATGATTCGTTCGGCTTCGCCATAGCTCAAGATGAGCCCTACCCAGGCCCTGGAGAGCCGGGAAAGCAACCGATTGTCTTTAAAGAGACGGTCGGGAGTAAACGTATGCAACTCCTCGGCAATGGCCTGATAACGCCGGTCAATGATCTGGCTGAGGTCGTGAAAATCCACCACCCGGGGTTTAGCATTTTCACGGCAAAATCGATTCAATCCCCGAAAGGTGAGAATGAGTAATTTTAGCAAATCTTCAGCCCCCAGATGTTGGGCCACGTATTCCAGACCGTAAATGCGGACAAAATCGTTGCCAGGGTTCAAGCCTTCCACCAGAGCTCGCCGGATCTCTTCATCCAACTGCATGAGCGCTTTGTAGAGGGCCATAGCTTTTTGTAGATCCTTTTGAAACTTTTCCAATCCAGTGCTCTTCAACCCTTTCCTGTGGTAGATGAAACTTACGGGCCTGCCCAAAATTTTCATCTGCACATCCACAATATCAATATCAGCCAGCCCAACCAGTCGGAAGAGCCGTTCTATGGCGGCGGCATCTTCCCCCTTGCGCCGGAGACCTTGGTCATCGGTTAAAGCATTCCAATCAGAGAACAGGGCAAGGGGCACTGGCTCAGAGCGCATCGCGTTGGTTTCGGCCAGCAGCTTTTCCCCTTTGCCAATAAACTCCCTATCAATATACGTCTGCCATGAAATCTCACCGTGAATGACGCGAAGGGCTACCTGCCGGAGGCTCAGAAAACGGTCAAGCAAATCTTCCACCATGATGCCTTCCCTGTAGGCCGCAGCAGCCAGCACCGAATGGATGAAAAAGGCCTCAAAGACAAGCTCGTCCCCAAAAGAGGTTACCAGTTCCAGGGCTGGGAGGGCGACCTCGCCTTTCAGTACATGACCAACCAGCCCGTGCACTTCCACCAGAAAATCGGCCAGCCTGCTTGTCTCCTTGTCTATACCAAGACGTCCGAGGAGAGCCTGTCGTCGCAGGATTTCAGCACCTGCGACTCCATGGGTATTGCTTCCGGAAAGAGACCTATATTCTTCAAGGTAGAGGGGGAGTTTGCCTATTTCCTGGAAGATCAGGGCCGCACTGAGAGCTTGCAGCAGCTCTGGTCGAGTCCCAATTCGGCTAATAGCTTCTTCCAGAATGTCGATTTGCATATTACTAATGCCTACGGTCTCACCTGTCATGGCACCAAATTGCTGCTGGGCCAGCTGATAGAAAACGTCTGTGTTTTGCAGTGATTCACGGTCTCCAGTCACAAGGGCTTGGAATTTTCTAAGGCAGCGGAGAACGTAACCGGGAATTGTCTCCCCAGAGTGGATTTTTTTTGCGGGTTTGATTCTATCGAGTTCCCAAAACTCGGTGAGGATACTCCGGCCGATACTGGGGCAGTGTTCGTGGATAATCTCCAAGGTATCAAATACTCGTTGAGGTACAACAAGCTTTTGCGCAAAGAGTTCCTCGAGACGAGAACAACAGCGACCGATTTCAGCTTTCTGCTGAGCCAGTACCTTTTTGTCCATCCCTTCCGCTTTCGCCTGTCGTTGCAGATGCTCGTAGTAGCTGAATAATTCGTGAAAGAGTCGGTCCGTTTCTTTTAACTCGGAGACAGGAATCTCAGGAATCAACCGGTCGCGGGCGGACTCCAGGATCAATTCCATTTTTCTGAGGTTATCCTTTACGTCGATGAAAATGATCTCGGTTGCCTGGTTCACCGGGTTGTGCCGCAGTTGGATGCCACTGTTGAAGATGAAAGCGGGTCGGCCTTCAGACAGGGTCTTTTGGATACCACTCAGATAGGTGAAATGGAGTTGCTCTGGTTCCAAAGATTCCAGGGCTTCCCTCACCCTTGCTAGTCTGTCGGCACCATCGTGACGCTCATAGCTCACCAGAGGATTAAAGTTGATTACGTTTGTCGGCGAAGCGTTGATAGTTATCCAGAGGAGGATAAATCCCGTCCGGGTACCGAGCAGCGGAAAGATGTGGCCGGTGCCGTGGAACTGGCAGTTGAGGAGTTTGCGAAAAAAATACGGTCGGCTGAAGGGTTCGCGCTCATAGAACCGCTCCTTATATTCGTTGGTAATGGTGATCAGCTCCAAGACCTGACCTATCTGTGTCAACTTTTCTGACTCGTAATCTGCAAGGGCTTCTTTTTGAAAAGGACCCTTGTTGCTAATCTCGGCCCACGAGTCTAAATATTCAAAGAGATTGAAAAGCTTAAGCATCTGGCGAACGGCCAGGTTCTGTGCTCCACCCAGAGCTGCAATTTTTTGGTCGTGGAGTGTTTCCCAGTCCAACTTTGGATCAGCCGCAATCCAGATGGCCTCGTCATAGAGGTTGAAAAGCTCTGTTCCCTGTTCCCTGGTGAGTTTGTCTTTCAGAGAGGCGGCAATTTCTGACATGCTCATCAACCGAATTGTCCTGAGAAGATCAGCCACGTCCTCCAGGCTCTGGCGCTTGGCCTGGTCAGTGATGGATTTAAGAGTTTTTTCCGGGAGTTTTCCAAAGGTGACCCGTCCCATGGAGGTGTGACCCACCACAATCAAATAAATTTCTCTGAGCAGTTCTGGAGATAGACCCAAGAGAGCCAATTTCTCAATGTTCTCCAGAACCTTTGTGCGGGGCCCTTCAATCCGGTCAGGGTTGAGGAGGGTTTCAAGCCTGCTCAACCGGCCGCTCTGCTTCATCAGCTGTTTCATGTGGTTGAAGGCCCGATACCTGTTTTTGGGAGCCGCAAACGGGTTGTGTAAGCGGTTGAGCTCAAGCTCCGACAGCCGCTCGAAGCGCTTGTCACGGATCTCCGCCAGCACTTCCAGCACTGCGAGGAGGTAATCGAAGGTGTTCTTGTAATCCGCCACTAAGGCGAGTGAACATCCGGCCATACCGCTGGCTCGCTCTTCTTGCTCCAGCCGCTCAAGGAGCACCGCCGGTTCAAGCTTCCGGCCTACATAGATCTGGAGGTTGTCTGGAAGTTCTCCTTCGACACTGTAATTCTGCTCCCAGTTCTGCTGCAGTGATGGGGCCAGCTTGCTGTGACAGGTGATTTTATCGAAAAATGGTGCCAGAACTTTATCCCAACGGCTTTCGAGATCGGTGAGCCTGGCGCTGGATATTTTCAAATCTAACCGTGGCAAGCGATCAATTTCTTCTGCACTGAGCTGCATAGGATCCCGTTCGCCGACAATTTTTTTCAAATCCTCACGATAGACGAAAATCCCACTCAGGTAGTTATAGAAGTCGGCAAGGTGAACGCGAAGAAGGCTGCCGTTCTTACCACGATACCGTTTCTTGGAACGAAAAACATGAGTGAAAAGCAGAAAACTTCGCAAGTCATCCGGATCATGAAATTCTACCCAAACCTCTTGGTTGGTCCGAGGAAACGGCCTACTCGCAATAACAAAGAGCTCGCCAGTGTGCTTGAGGAGGTCATAGATCTTCCCTGCCACATAGGTGCCGTAGGTGGTGAAGGTCTCTTGACTGAGGGTTGATCCAACCAACCCCTTAATCCCCAGCGAAAGAAGCAGATCATCAAAGTCTTTCGGAATTACTATGAGATCGAAAGGTCCGCTGGCTTGACGCAGATGATCGATGGAGTCAATAACCGCGAATCTCTGGGTGGGCATTCTGCCCGTGATCTCATGCACGATGAGATCGTTGGAAGCGGTGAGCAAGCCAACTTTGAGCTTTTCCTTTTTTTGCTGGTAGACTTGTCTAATGAGGACTCGCTCGATCTCATCCACTTTGTCCTTTATGTCTTTGAGCGAGTGGCTCACCCAGTTTATGGGAATGAGAAAATACCTCTTGCCCTGCCGACTGAACCGCATCAGTAGTCCCAGCTTTCGGTAGATGCTGTTGATGCGTCGGTGGTGCTTTTGCAGAATCTCAGGATCGCTGAAATTCAACTTTTCCAAAAACTCGAGATCGCTGGGTCCCAGCTTATCGCGATGCTCCACAATGCCAAAACCGTAAGCATTACCGCCAAAGCGACTAGCAAGAAAAGGAGGATGGTCTTCTGCTACGAAGGTGCCGACCGGAACATCCTGGGGGTCAATACCCAGAGATGCAAATTCCTCTGGACGTACTATTTGGTAGGAAATATCGAAGGTACGGATCCGGTCAGGGAGCGGCAGGCCGTATGGTACTCCGGAAGTGCGGGCTTTGGGCTTAGGGCTCATACGTTTTGCTGAGCTAACTTATTGGTATGAAAAGCAATTGAATTATACAACTATTATGGATACTACGCAAAAAAAACTCCCAGCGCAGGTTGCAAGCAGAAGCCCTGTCAGGTACTGGCGCACCACAAGGATTTCCTCAGTTTACTGCTGGTTGTATCCACTGCTGGTTACCATCTCATTTCTAATAGGGCACAAGCACTGGGCATGGAGCATGGAGCATAGGGCATAGAGCAGAGGGCATGGAGCATAGGGCATGGAGCATGGGGCATAGAGCATA
>CAYFXH010000004.1:45939-81160 GCA_964346905.1 uncultured Desulfobacteraceae bacterium
TTGCGTGGTGGCCGCTTCAGGCGGCCAGATTGTCGCTGCTTTTGGGGCATAAGAGGGTCTTCTTCTTCCAGCAAGTCACCCATTTCTGCTTCAATCTGTTCTGGGTCTTCACCGGCCTCCATTCGGCTCAGGGCCTCCTCCATGCCGGAGCCAAGTCCAAGACCGGTCATATTGGTAAGCTTTCGCATCAACTGGGCAGCCTGCCTTGGATCATCCTCGTTGATCCGCTCTGCCTCACTGGCGAGTGCACTCATCGCCTTTTCTAACTTGGACTCGTCAATGTCCGGAAGACCGTTTTCCTGATCCTCCTTTTGGCTACGGAGTACCGCGAAGGAGGACATTTGCCGCTCCAGCTTTGCGCGGTGGCATTTGGGACAGGGTGGTATCTTGTCCGTGTTGATCGTACGAGAGTAGAAGTTAAAAACCATGTGGCACTCAGGACAGTAGAATTCATAGATCGGCATAGTAACGTTCCTCCAGCGGTTTCTCCCACGCCCACAACCAGTGTCTACTGAAGTTCTCTGCATGTGGTAAAGAATTTCCCCACAAAAGTCAATGGTTAGCACGAATCAGCTGGCAGAGAGCAGCCGGCAGCGTAAGCTTCACGCTTACCGCAAGGATCAAGGAGCCAGTTGCCAGTAACTGAGACCTGAGGTACAAGCAATGAGATAATCCAGCGGCTGATCCTATTCCGGGAGTTTTACGCCATAAACCTCCTTGACTGCGGCTGCTGATCTCATAGCACTTACTGTTTTCCGTTTGCTCCTGGAATCGCAGACATTGACTCTCTACCCACTCAACCCTATGATGATAGCTTGTGACACCAACATTCTCAGAGGTTCATATGACTCGAATACCACTGGTTCTCGCCACCAGAAACGAGGGCAAAACTGGGGAACTGAGAGTTTTGCTTGCTGACTTTCCCGTGGAAATCAAGAATCTTACCGACTTTGGGCCTATGCCAACAGTAGAGGAGGATGGCGCGACATTTGAAGATAATGCCGTAAACAAAGCGCGTTTCACCGCCAAAGTCCTTGGCTTACCAGCGCTGGCCGATGACTCCGGCCTGATGGTGGAGGCGTTGGGGGGTGCCCCTGGAGTTCGCTCCGCTCGCTACGCTGGGGAAAAGGCCACCGACTCGCAAAATAATGCTAAGCTGCTTCAGGATCTTGAAAATATAGAGAATCGCAACGCATCGTTTGCTTGCGTTATTGCCATTGCTGTGCCCCAGGGACCAGCCCTCGTTTACCAGGGGCGTTGTGAGGGGATTATTACTAAAGAACAGGCTGGCAGCCATGGGTTCGGCTATGACCCTGTTTTTTTCTACCCCTCATTGCAGAAAACTTTCGCGCAACTCAGCACCGAGGAAAAGAACAGGGTAAGTCACCGGGGAAAGGCTCTTCGGCAGTTACAAAGTGAGTTTGATAAGGTGCTGATCTGGTTGCGGCAAAGACTCGTTGAATCTGGCTGGCAGTGGTTAGATGTGGAAGAAAAAAAACCGACTCCCGGGTAACGGAGTCGGCTTATCAACCATTACCCCACTAGCAGCTACAGGGGCCACACCCCTCCGGTCTGGACATGTTTGAGGTGATGGCAAAACCCGAACCGTCGGGATCTTCCACGTAATCCACCTTGATGGGTCGAACCTGATCCATTAAGGTGGCATCCACAAGGTAGGTCAGACCTTCGAGTTCGAAGACCTTGTCCTGCTCGTTTGGCTCATCCAGAGCCATTCCCAGGATGGGACCCCCTCAACCAACCTGTGACACAAAGATACGAATCGCTGAGTCGAGCTCCCGCTCCTCAAGATACTCTTTCAGTTTCTCTGTCGCCTTCTCAGTAATTTCAAGCACGTCGCTACTCCCGGTCTGCTTCCTTGCTTGGCCGACCTTCGCCCTGTTGTGGGCAACATCGGCCATAGTAAAAACAAATTTGGTTGGTGTCAAGATCTCACCGCAAGCCGGGGCTACTTTCAATCCCGGGCCTAGGTGGGAGATTCGCCGCTTTCGTGCGGCTCTGATTACGACCTGAGGATCGCTCTTACAGAATATGATTCATACATACCAACAACACACGACACCTCACCACCTATACTCTGTTTCTCCTGTACGCGTCAGTATTTTTCCACGGAGAACGTAGAAACACAGAATAAAGCATGTTACAACAGACCCATGAGTCTCTTTCTTCTTACCTTCCTTTCCATCTATGGCGCCATTCACCTCTACTTATTCATCAAGGCGAGGACTGCCTTGACTCCTGGCCTTGGGGTTAGCGTGCTGATGGCGTTGTTTCTGGTTGCCATGATTGTAGCGCCGATCGGGGTGCGATTGCTTGAGCGACAGGGCTTGCATCTGGTGAGCCGCTTGCTTGCCTACATCGGTTATACCTGGATGGGGCTGCTCTTTTTTTTCTTCTGGCTTGGTCTCTGCCTGGATGTGTTTAACCTGAGTTTGCGATTGCTGGCATTCCTTTCGGGCTCTGACCTCAGTGGCCTACTTTGGACTGGCAGAAAGGGGTTCGCGCTCGTTGTGTTGAGCGTTGTCCTGCTGGGCATCTGGTCTATGGTATCTGCCTGGCAGATTCGCTTGGATCGGGTTTCAGTGCAAACCACGAAATTGCCTGCTCGGGTAGAACGGTTAACCATCGCTCAGATCTCCGATGTGCATTTGGGACCGATGGTGGGTGAGAGGAGATTAAGCCGCATCATTGGATTGGTGCAAAGAGCGGGGCCGGACTTGCTGGTGTGTACTGGTGATCTGGTTGACGCGCAGATGGACCGGTTCGATCACTTGGCAGAGATGTTGGCGGAGATACAGCCTCCACTCGGCAAGTTTGCTGTTACCGGCAACCATGAATTTTATGCGGGAATTCGCCAAAGTGAACGGTTCTTGCGAGCGGCGGGCTTTACCCTGCTGCGCAACCAGCGGTATAGTCTGGACGATCTGCTCACTATCGTTGGAATGGATGATCGTGTGAGCAGAAGGCAGCGACAAGGCAGGGAGTTAGGCGAGAAAGGGGAAGCAGCGTTGCTTGCCGACCTGCAATCACAAACATTCACTCTATTGTTGAAACATCGTCCCGAGGTAGAGCGTGAATCCCTGGGCAACTTTGATCTGCAATTGAGCGGCCACACTCATGGAGGACAGATTTTCCCTTTCAGTCTCATCACGAGACTTTTCTACCCCAGACAGAACGGGCTCTACCGGTTAGACAAAAATAGTTTGCTTCATGTAAGCCGCGGCGCAGGTACCTGGGGTCCACCCATGCGGTTTCCTTCTCCTCCGCATGTGATACTATTCGAACTGACGAGAGATGGGAAATGATACACGAGCGGGCAGGGGGTAATGGCAGGCCACCTCAACGAATAAGCTCTACGATGTCTTGTTTCTTAACGGTAAAACTATACCTGCCGCCGAAACGGAATCCCTCGAGGGTAATAGAGCTATCATCTTCCGCGATCACAACACCTTGATGTTTCGCTCCACTTTTTAGTTTGATCCTGATGGTAGTGCCGACCAAGTAATCTTTGTTATCTTCCACACTTTTCTCAAGTTGTTGTTCTATCTTGTCGATGGATACCATCGAGGCAGGTAACTTTCCAGCAGTTCTATAACTATCAACAATCGCATTATAGTAGGGCTGCAGTTTTGTATACTCTTGTTTCGGGGCGATGAGTCGAACGATGAAGTAGCTTTCCGGTTGGCCGTCAAAAATGCTCACCACCATATGTGTATTGGTCAAAACCCCACTCAAGCGCACCACATCAAGTTTGTTGATCTTCTTCGCCTCTTCTTGGACGTTGCTATAGCCCCCTCTGCGCATCGTCTCTTTAATAGATTTGGCATAGTTTTCCCCAAGCTTTCTGCTCCGGGCATAACACTTCAAACTCGCCTCAGTGTTGGGCGCTTGCAACTGTATCCCGTGAAGAATGTTCTTTTCGGCAGGAATTTCAGTCTCGCTCCAGTCAGCAGGGAAGGAAATATGGGAGCCATCCGGCAATTCAAAGCTTCGCCACTTGCTGATGTCGAGCTTCTCAGCATCGGTGGGTTTGGTCTTTTCCGCAACCTTTTCCGGACCTGGTGCTGCTGGCGGTTGCGTTGCCTGCTTAGGAGCTTCCTTTTTGGGAGGGGCTTGTTTCTTGGGTGGTACCGCTTTTTTTGTCTGCTCGACTTTGGGCGTTGCAACAACCGGTTTGTCCCCACCTCCGGTGAGATCTTTATACATTACCACTGCAAAGTAAATGGCGTAACCCACAACCATCACACCGATGACCAGATATAGCCCGAGTATCGGATTCTTCCGGACATCGTGGGCGATGAATTGTTTCAGCCTCTGTGGGATCTCCCCCAACTTACCTATGCGAGCTCCCATTGTTCCAACTTTCATGGTAACTTTTGGAAAATTTTATCTCGTCTATGGGGGGAACACTACTGCCTTCTCCCCGGCAAATTGACGGGCTCATGCTTCCACCCTCAAAACTAATCCTGCTGTCATCTGCCTGTGCCCCCCTCTTTAAAATAAAAATAAGCAAAGAACATGCCAGGTACAACTCTCAACCAAAGGGGCCGTGAAATTTTCTTCAAGAGGATGCTTCGACTCCCTCGGCCTCGCTCAGGCTCCTAAACCTGTGGAAGGACAAGGTGTGAAACGGGGCGTCGAAACCTGCATGATAGCAAATCATTTTCTTGCTGGTGCTAGGTCGCAAATCTCTAGGATTCGTGGCGTGGCACCCCTCTTTCGGTATGATCAACCCAGGTGCGGAACAGCCGGGCACAATGCGCAACGTTTGCATCTTGCCACAATTCCTCCAAGGAGTAACTCATTTTTGTAGACCAGTTGGGATATTCTGAGACTGTTCCAGGAAGATTCTGTTGTCTGGCATCCCTAAACAGGTCCTCCTGGCTCAAAATGACCAGCTTTGCTGGGGTTGACAGTAGAAAACCAATGATGGCACTGTGCAGTTCAGCGGTCAATTCAACATAGATTTTCGGATTATTGGTCACTTCCTTCGCTAAGAAACCTGAGGAGATCAGCCGCTGGACTATTTTCTCCTTTTCTTCCTGCCTTTGCTGCAGGGCAGCATAATATTGCAGTTCACTGGGGAACATGTGCAAATCATTCCGTAGGGCAATATCCTGTGCTGTCCAAAATCCCGCCAGGGTGGGAAGGTCATGGGTGGTTACAGCAGCAAGGGCCACGGTTGGGTATGATTCCGCCTCCTTGAAACCACCCCACTTGTCTCTTTCAAAATAGAAAAGCCGGTAAGAGAATACCCGAAAATGCGCGAGAATCTCCCTGACGTGAGGAGGAACTGTTCCCAGATCCTCGCCGATGATTAGGGTTTTGCTGCGCATGCTTTCCAGTGCCAGGATTTTAAGGAGATCCTCATGAAAGTACTCCACGTAGGTCCCCTCTTTTGCAGACTGTCCCTCAGTTATCCAGAAAAGGCGAAAAAATCTCATAATATGGTCAATCCTGAGTGCTCCTCCAGCCTGACAGTTTTTCCTGATCTCCTTGACGAACAACCGGTAGCCGTCGCTGCGGTATAGTTCTCTGCGGGGTGGATGGAAGCCCCAGTCCTGACCTTGGAGAGCAAAATCATCAGGCGGCGCGCCCACGGTTACTCCCTCCACAAAGAAGTCCCGATAGGCCCAATGGTCAGCCCCGCCAGGGTCAATACCCAGTGCCAGGTCGTGATAGAGACCGACGCAGGCCCCCATTGAGTATGCTAGATCCTGGGCTTCCTCTAGCTGTACCTCCAGTTGCCATTGAAGGTATTTATAGAAAAGTATGCGTTCCCAGTGGCTTTGGCGAAAGGTCAGCACCTCGAGGGAATGGGGATCCTGAAATGACTTGGGCCACTGCCACCAGACCCAGACATCCGGATCCTTTTCGTGAAAAAAGAGCTCCAGGGCGCAGAAGGTGGCAAAGTTCTCCAGCAAGGCTCCTTCCCTTTTTACGTATGTTGCAAACTCTCTCCCTCGTTCTGTCTTTGCTCCGCTGTTGCTCCAGTGTTTTCGGAGAAATGCTTGAAAAATTTGGTTCAGTACCTGGAGCTTCAGTGCGGCCACCCGCTCGTATTGCACCCGCTCGGCAGTGCGAAGCTCGGTCAGAAGGTCTTGGGTGGCCTCCGCCTGCACCAGTTCCTTTGCTTCAGGGCACGAGCGATAATCCGCCATAGCCTCAATGTCTAGATAGATGAAGTTTCGATAAAATCGACTGGAGGGGAAATATGGGCTGATGTTGTAAGGCTGGCGATTGGAGATGGCATGCAGAGGATTCAGGCCGATGGCGTCAACATTCAGGGACTCAATAGCCCAGCGAATGAATTCCTTGAGGTCGCCGAAGTCGCCCACACCCCAGTTGCGTTGAGAGCGAAGGCCATACAGTGCAATGGCTACTCCGGCTCTTTTCCCATCTCCTTGCAGACCCGGGGGTAGGTAGGCCTGGTCAGGACAGAGCATAACCGGGATTGTCTGTTCATGTTGCTGTTTGTCATCAACAACCGTGAGTTTAAAGTGGTAATGGCCACTGGAAAGTCCCCTGGGAAAAGGAACGGCCCAGCGCTCATAGGTAATGCCATCGATCTGTTTGGCCTCTTTGAAAGCGAGCTGTCCCGGATCGTAGGAGTAGTCGATGGAAGGGGTATTTTCGCCGTTGATTACCAGGTGGACCTGAAGCTTACGGTTGCGCTGCTCGCCAGGGGGGCCGTGAGTCGGCAGGTGAAAAAGGAGTTCGGCGGGCAGCCCCTCAGTGGATTCCACCAATACCGGTTCGGCCAGTTGCCTCCATGAGTAGTGTCCCAGTTGTCGCAGCCCTTCTTTTGGGCGGCTGACATCCACTCCCATTGCCTGGAGCATCTGTCTGAGTGTTTTCAGCGGAATTTCATGAACATTGGCCCAGATATCCTTATACGAGCGCTGGATACCGTAAGCTGCTGCTAACCGGGTCAGGTTCTCGTTTTCATTCTCTCCTGTTTTCATGAAGGTTCTGTACGAATCAGATTAACTCTCAAATTTCGCCGCGATTGGCATTCTCCTGCCCATTCCGAAGGCCTTGGAGGTGACCTTCAGTCCGGGAACCGCCTGTCTACGCTTGTACTCATTTCTATCCACAGTCTGGGTGACCCATTTCACCGTCTCGGGGTCGAAATTGAGCCGGAGAATATCAGCCAGCGAGTAGTATTCGTCCAAGTAGTAGTGCAAAATCTCGTCCAGGATCTCATAGGGTGGTAGCGTATCCTGATCGGTCTGATTTTCTTTCAATTCCGCTGACGGCGCTTTATTGATAATTTCCTGGGGAATTACTGGAGCTTTTCTATTAATGTAGCGGGCCAGCTCGTACACCATGGTTTTGGGTACATCCGCTATGACGCCAAGCCCACCACTCATATCACCATACAAGGTGCAGTAGCCTACTGCCAGTTCGCTCTTGTTGCCGGTGGAGAGCACCAGATGACCAAACTTATTGGAGAGTGCCATGAGGATGTTGCCCCGAATCCTGGCCTGAATGTTCTCCTCGGTGACATCAACCTCTCTCCCCTGGAAATGGGGTCGAAGAGACTTCAGGTAGGCCTCAAAGGCAGGGGAAATCGGTATAACCTCGAAACTGATCCCAAGGTTTTTCGCCAGTTTTTTGGAATCCTCAACGCTGCCCGGCGAGGAATAAGGACCGGGCATGGTGACGGTTATAACATTGTCGGCACCCACCGCCTCCACGGCAATAGAGCAGGTTACCGCAGAGTCAATCCCGCCAGAGAGACCGAGGAGAGCCGTGGTAAAGCCGCACTTTCGCATATAGTCTCTTACACCCAAAACAAGCGCCTCAAAAACACTGGCAATCTCCTCCTGGGGAACATATGGGCCCGCCGCAACGGTAGCGCTGTTGAGCGAGATGGTTTGCACGTGCTCCTTGAAAGGCGGAAAGACGGCCAACAGTTCACCATTTCCATCCAGACAGATGGACCTGCCGTCGAAGATAAGCTCATCATTGGCACCTACCTGATTGACAAAGAGAAATGGAATTCGGTGCTTGGTTGCATGGCTTCGGACAATATCGTACCTGATTTTCTCTTTCCCCTGGTGGAAGGGGGAAGCAGCGATGTTTATTATCAGGCTCGCACCCCCATTGGCCATTACCTCAACAGGATCATAGGAGTACGTGCGCGGGTGCCATAGAGCTGGATCGTTCCAGGCATCCTCACAAATAGATATGCTCAAGGTCTCGTTTTTGAATTTCACTACGGGATCCTCGAGCGCTGGATCAAAGTATCTCGCTTCGTCAAACACATCATAGCTGGGCAACAGGGATTTGTGTTGGACAAAAACGAGTTCACCTTGAGAAAGTAACAAGGCAGAGTTGTGAAGGCCTTTCCCTGTGGGCTGCTGGCTAGGTTGGGGCGCCCCCACTATTATGCCTGTTCGGGGATACTGCCGGGAAACCCTCAACAACTCTTGGACGGCCTCTTGAGTTCTGGCGATGAATGAGGGCCGCTCCAAAAGATCCCTGGGAGGATAGCCAACGAGAAAGAGCTCTGGGAAAATTACCAGATCGGGCGAATCCTTGCTGCACTCCGCAAGGGTTTGCACCGCCTTTGCCAAGTTGCCTTGAATATCGCCAATTATTGGATTCAATTGTGCCAGAGTTACCTTCATGGTATTGGACACCCTAGTATCCGGATTGCTTGCTAGTCGCACTCTCTATTTCCACCCTTATTATTACAGTATTTTCAAGTGCGGGCTCCGGATAATCCAACGACCTGCCACCATAATGCTCCATGATCGCATCCAACCCTTTCCTCTTCTCCGCAAAATCCTCAACAAATGAAGCCTTGCCAAATCCTATGACGCTCCGATATTTCATGCTCCATTTGCATGCATCTTCATTCTGCACCACCTCATGGTCAATGTCGAATTCGAAGCAAACATTTCTGTTCTTTTTGAGAATCTCAATTTTTTTGCCTTCAACAGAGGAATGAAAATAGAGAGTGTTGTCTCTATAGCCAAAACAGAGAGGTACCACATAAGGATGGTTGCCTTCTGACAAAGCGAGACGGCAAACGAGAGAATTTCGCATGATAGCTTCAACTGCAGTCACGTCTTGAATGTCTGTATCTTTTCTTCTCATCTCTTTCTATCTCATCAAATCTACGATCACTCTACCTTTTTGCTTTCCTGCTAGAATGCGATCTATTTCCCCATCCAACTCCTCAAGTGAGCGCACGGAAGTCTGGCGATCCAAATGAGCCAGTTTCCACTCATTGGCAATCTTTTCCCAGGTCTGGCGCCGAAAGGTCATTGGACAACTCTGGGAATCAATCCCCACAAGAGCGATACCCCTCAATATGAAGGGATAGACGTTAATATGCAAATCAGGCGATGCCACATTGCCGCAGCAGGTAACTGCCCCATGCAGTCTGGTGGATCTGACAGCTGTTGACAAGATCTCACCCCCCACCGAGTCCACTACCCCGGCCCAGCGACCTTTCAAAAGAGGCTTGCCCGAGGTGTCAGTTGCCTCTTCCCTGGAGATGACTTCTTTGGCGCCAAGATCCATAAGAAACTGCTCGGCATCCATCTTTCCCGTTACTGCAACCACGTGATAGCCGATTTTGGCAAGCATTGCCACGGCAAAACTGCCAACGCCACCAGTGGCACCCGTAACTAATATTTCGCCCTGATCGGGAGTGATGCCATGCTCTTGCAGTCTAAGAATGCAAAAGCCGGCAGTAAGACCGGCTGTACCATAAGCCATGCTTTCCTTCAGAGAGAGATTCTCCGGAAGTGGCACTACCCAGGCAGCCGGCACTCTGATGAACTGTCCGAATCCACCAGGGGTGTTCATGCCAAGATCGTAGCTGGTGACAATCACCTCGTCCCCAGGCTGAAATGCATCAGTAAGGCTCTCCTCGACAACACCCGCCGCATCTACTCCCGGGGTGTGAGGATAATGTTTAGTGACGCCCCTGTGACCTGTGGCGGAAAGTCCATCTTTATAATTCAGAGACGAATAGTGAACCCGGACCAATACTTCACCTTCAGGTAAGTCATCCAGCGATTTATCAGCAATCTGTCTGGTAAATGTACCATCCGATGTTTGTCGCACGACCATGGCTTTGAACGTTTTACTGTCCATAGTATGTCCCCTTCTGATTACAGAGCCTCTGGCAATCAAACATGTGCATCATATAGTTTGTGTCGGCAGCAGCAGTAGAGTTCTACAAAGGATGCATACCCCACAGCTTTGACAGAACCGAATCTGATGAGATCTTGAGCTTATTCTTGCTTAGGTTTGCAGTCAAGAGATAACTGTAACAGGAGTTCTCCCAAAAAGCTCAGGTGCTCAATAAAGCGAATTGGCCTTTCCTGGTGTTTCTTCTGAGTGACCTGCCCTGTTGAATAGGGTTCCCTTCGGGAAATTCAACAGGGCTGACGGCAGGTCTGAGCCACTCAGGAGTAATCATGTGGAATCCCGAGTGGAGGGGATTGCAGTACATGGAGAAAACCGCAGGGTACAGAGGAGTGCTTCTTTCATCAGGGGGCTAGCTTTATGGAAAAAGCTAGCCCCCAGTAATTGGTTGCAGCCGAGGTCTACTCTGGTTTGAGTAGCATTTTTCCGAATAACCCTTTGCCTGTGACCATCTTCGTGTGAGCCTCAGCAGCCTTTTCAAAAGGATATACCGAGTCTATCACAGCCTTTATCTTTCCCTGAGACATCCAGTAGAACCCTTGTTCAACTTCAGCCTTTGTTCCTTGAGTTGAGCCAAGGATGTTGGTGCCTTTGAAGAAAATGTGTCTCAGGTCAGTTTGGGCATCGTAGCCTGTGGTGGCGCCGCATTGAACGAGTGTTCCACCATACTTAAGCAGAGTAAGCTGCTTGTTGAAGTGGGTCTGGCCGATGTGATCAAAGGATACATCAATTCCCGGAACCACTCCCGTTTTTTGGGAGATTTCCTTGCACATGGCCCAAACTTCCTTGGGCCAGTCATCCTTCCTATGATCCACCGCATAATCGGCGCCAAGTTCAATACATTTGTCCAATTTATCTGGACTCGCCGTTGCAATCACGGCACAGTTGTGAAGTTTAGCAATCTGGATTGCAAAGCTCCCAACCCCGGAGCCTCCTCCCATCACAAGTACGGTTTGTCCTGGTCTGATCTTCGCTCTGCCTACCAGCATGTGCCAGGAAGTGAGCAGGGTCATAGAGGCAGCCGCCGCCTCATCATAGCTGACGTTATCCGGGATCTTAATGACATTTACTTCTGGAAGATGGGTGATCTCCGAAAAGCCACCCCACAAGGGTCCGGTCTCGAAGCCCCAGATCGTCCGCGCTCTGCAGTCATATTCACGACCATCGGTACAGGCAGAACAGACTCGGCAGGACATATTGGAGTGGGAGACAACTCTGTCCCCGACTTTGGTTCCTACTACATCCTCGCCCACGGCGATTACTTCACCGGCCGCGTCGGAGCCTGAGATATGCGGCAACGGAACTGGTATGGGAGTTCCTCTCATTCCCCAAATATCGTTGTAATTCAACGCAGCTGCTTTAACTCGAAAAACCACCTCGTTCGCCTTTGGTTTTGGCTCTTCTACATCCTTTACCTTCAGGATTCGCTTAAAATCATCATCCGGAGCATACTCTTCGTAAACTACTGCTTTCATGCGTTCTTCTCCTTTCCTCTGATTATACGTTGTTAGCCAAACAGGTACCTAGGCGGGAATGGGCCCAGGCAATTCTCTATACAGTTCACATTTAGACGGACCAGTTTTGATCCTCTGAGGCCAAAATCTCTAGCGGGCTAGACTGCCAACATACGCAACGAGGGAGTTGATCGTTCCATGTAAATTTTCAGTGGATCTATCCATGCCGTACATTATCGAGGCACCCAACATGCCCGAAAAGATCATATCGGCAACGTCCTCAGTATTGGTTTCCTGTGCTAGTTGACTGGCGTCTTTTGCTTGGTCCAGGAGTCCTTTAAGCATAGATTTCAGCCGATTAAATCCTTCATTGATCTCTTCTGCTATATGGGGCCTGAGGTCGCCCAGTTCTGCTGACTCCACCGAAACCCTGACAAAAATACAGCCGCCTGGAAGATTGCCTGAACCTATCAGGTACCGATCTCTATAGTTTTCCAACAGTTTCTTGATTTTCGCCACCGGAGTTTCCATCTCGTCCAACCCCGCAAGATTCTTCTCACGCCAGATCTTTCGTGACTCGCTCAACACAGCCGAAAACAGCTCTTCTTTGGTCTTGAAATGATTGTATAGTCCGCCTTTCGAAGCACCTGCTGCCGCAAGGATTTCGTTAATAGAGGTGCTGGAAAAGCCCTTTGATGAAAACAGTCTCAGGGATTCTTGGATGATTTTCTCTCTGAGGGTCATGTGGTTTCGACGTTGTAATGACCATGGAGACCGACCGGTCGGTCTTAGCCATCTATAAAGGATTCATTTCACAGTGTCAAGTGCATTTTGGTGTGGTAATTTTTTGATCAGAAACCACATGTATCTTTCATGTGTCATCGTAATGTTAATGCATACCTGGGTCGCGTGACCCCTATTCATATCCTTGAAAGGGGGGAGCAAACCTGGCATGATGACAGTCTGTGGGGAGCGATAAACTCAAGGCTCTCTTTTCAATGGAGCCGTTTGCCTATGAATGAACCTCTCCGTGCAGTGATATTTGGACCCATGCGGTTGCCCTTCCTGGTTTTGACCCCCGCCTGTGTGGTGCTGGGTGCAGCCACGGCCGCTTGGTCTGGAGCTCCACTGAGCCCACTTTATCTGGCATTGGTATTTGTCGGCGCAGTCGCAGCACACATAAGCGTGAATGCCCTGAACGAATACCATGATTTCAAAAGCGGCCTTGATTTCACCACCCGACCCACACCTTTCAGCGGTGGTAGCGGAACCCTTCCCAAAAGTCCTGAAAAGGCCCATGTCGCGCTGATTACAGCACTTACCAGTCTGACTATCACAACTCTCGTGGGCATCTACTTCCTGTATGTGCGGGGACTGTGGCTTCTTCCGGTTGGCTTATTCGGCATTATTATTATTATCGGTTATACAAAATGGATTACCAGAAACCCCGTTCTCTGCCTGATCGCTCCTGGGCTTGGTTTTGGTCCGCTCATGGTTATGGGCACTGATTTTGTCCTCACGGCTTCTTACTCCTGGACGTCATTTGTGGCGTCCTTGGTGCCATTTTTCCTGGTGAGCGATTTGTTACTTCTTAATCAGTTTCCAGATGTTGAGGCTGATAAAGGAGTGGGGAGACACCATTTCCCCATCGCCATAGGGAGAGAGGCCAGCGTCAAGCTCTATGTAACGTTCTTGGGGACCGCTTATGTGACGATCATTTTGGGTTCTATTGCCAAAATATTTCCATTGGAAGGTTTCTTAGCCCTCGGCTCAATTATCCTTGCGGTCCCCACGGTTAGAGGTGTAGCCAGATTCAGTAATGATATACCCAAGCTCATACCCTACATGGGCAGGAGCGTCATAATCATTATAGTGACCCCGGTCTTGCTGGCAATCGGTCTATTCATTGGTCGCTGATACCTACCTCTCACTGTGCCGGAAAATACCCTTCAAAGGCCACTTCTGCAAGAGGTCTCCGCGGACTGGGAAACTCTCGCTCAGCCAGGTCTTCGGGGAGCTGAGAGGGATCACCTCGACGCCCCACCGCGATCGCTGCCATCACATGGTACGCTTCTTTTGGAACACCCAGGACCTCGTATGCCTTCTCTTGGTGGAATCCCGCCATGGCATGGGCATATAAGCCAAGCTTGCGGGCTTGCAGCGCCAGCGACATCCAGGCAGAGCCCGCGTCGAAGACCGCGTGTCTGTTTGGCTTCCCGGTTTTCGAGAAATCCCGTCTCGCCAGGACGAACATAAGTAATGGTGCTTTGCTGGCCCAGAGTTGGTTTTTCTCAACAAGCACGGAGGCAAAACGCTCCCTATCCTCGCTAGTGACGGCATACAGAAACAGCCAGGGCTGCTCGTTATAGCATGAAGGAGCCCAACGCGCCGCCTCAAACAGGCTCTTTAGCTGCTCTTGGCTAAGCGGGTCCGCCAGGAAAGCCCTGGGCGACCAGCGATCTAAAAACATGCCATTCACTTCCACCTCCGGCGTTCTCTGATTGTGACGAAGGTTCGTCATAGTCCACCCCCGTGTAGGTTACCCTCTCCGAGTTCTACAATGATAGAAGCGAAGAGGTTTTTTGCTGCAGCCCACCATGTATCTCCACCATGGAATATTGGAATGATGGAGGAAGGGGGAGTCTTTCTTTCTCCTAACCCGTTGTTTGCATACTCCACCATTTCCATTGAAGCGGAGCAAAATAGCTTCAAATAGGGAGATCTGATCTCAAAGGTCAGTATCACGATTTTAGGTAGAATGGTTTTATTGGTACGTTTGTCTCATGCTGTCCTTGAAAGGCGATTTGTTCCAGCTTTTTTGGAGAAACCAGAGCAATCTCAGCATTGGGAACTGGTCGGTCTATGGAATATATGTGAACTTTTTTTGGTTGGATTCGACTGAGTTGTTGAAAATAAGCCATGATTTCTTCCGGTGTTACATTGGAAGGGTTCCCCTGGATAAACATGGTCTGGATATAGATATCTTCCAGAGAAGAAAGCGTATCGAGGATTTTTGTAAAATTCACCTCCCTGGCCGGCCTATTAATGTGTTTGAAGGTAGGTTCTGAGCCTGCATCAAGCTTGAAAACAGGAATGTCTATCTTACCCACACTTTCTCGAATGGTTTCATCGACCAGACGGCTGGAATTTGAGAGAAGGGCAATTTTCACTTCAGGCCTGTATCTGTCTCGAATCCTTACCACCTCGCCCACTATTTCAGCGAAGTGGGGGTAGAGGGTCGGTTCGCCATTACCTGAAAATGTTAAAAAATCGAAGTGCATGGACGATTTTACCGCCCCTACCACTGCCTGTACCACCTCATCAACGGGAGGTAGGCGTTTGGCAACATAACTGAGATCCGTTGTATTTTTTTTCGTCCATCCATAGTGGCAATACACGCAGTTAAAAGAGCAGAGTTTCAGATTTCCAGGCATGAGGTTTATACCCAGAGACCTTCCCAATCTCCTAGAGTGAATAGGCCCGTAGAGGATCCCTCTTTGTAAAGGAAGAAGCATGGTCACTCTCCACCGCAAGTGGCACCTGTAGAGTTCACTAGGTCAATGCATCGACATTGAGGATTCAAGTGGCCACTCGGCAAACCGGATAAACCTTTGCAGGTATCTCAGGGTCAAACTCTCTCATAACGGACAGCTATTGTTCAGCAAAGGGCTCACGCTTCTGTTGCACAGAATATATGTAAATGGGATCGTTGTGTAAGGAGTTGCCAGGTCGCAAAATCTGGTCAGGACTGAACCCCGGCAAAGCAAAGTTGCACGAGACCACCACAGCTCCAGGCTTGAGATCTGATTTGAGCTTTGCTGACAAATCCTTCATTACGTCGGGAAAGAGATAGCAAAAGACAACGTCCGCATCGGATAGGTCAACCCTCCAAAAATTGCGCCACCTAATTTCAATATCCTTGCGTCCCAGGCACAGCAATGTGGCCTTGAGATAAGCCAAAAGATTCAATTCGTATCCGATTGCTCTAACTCCATAACGCTTCTGAGCCTTCCGAAGCACCCGCCCGTCTCCGCAACCAATATCGACGAACAATTGTCCAGCTTTCATCTGTACGGCATCCATACAGGCGGAGATTCTCACTCGCGAAGTTGAAACATACAGTGCTCCGCGAGTGGTGGGAAGCACCATGACGGTGCACAAGATGTAGGCAAGTTTGAGCCCGAACAAACCACCGGCTACCAGTATTAAAACCCAGATCCACGTGTACATTTCGTTAGTCTTGTTGCATCAGCCTGCCCAATTGAGAAAGCACGGATACCGTTAGTTTCCTTTTTTGGACGCAGCGCAGAGAGAACCGTGGGAAAGGTGCAGCGAGCCTCTCCTCCATCGGCTATACCAAGATCTCGCCACGCATCACCGTCACAGCCTGACCGAGGATATCCACCCGCTCACCGCGAACCCGGACCCGGACGATACCTCCTCGTTGCGAGACCTGATGGCCCACAAGATCGGTCTTTTCCAGACGTTCCGCCCAATAGGGCCCGAGGCTACAGTGGGCCACGCCGGTTACCGGATCCTCATCGATTCCGCCCACGGGCCAGAAAAAGCGTGACACGAAGTCGTATGACTCAGACTCGCTTCGGGCAGTTACGATAACTGGTCCGAACTCGCCCTGGCGGAGAATTGCCACGTCTGGTTTAAGGCCCCGCACGCTCTCCTCAGAATCCAATTCAGCTAGGTAGCCGCCCAGCTCGCCACTCCAGGCAGAGACCGGCTTGGCTCCGAGAGCTTCAGCAAGGGTAGGGGGAGCCTGCGTTTTCTCTACTGGGTGTGCCGGAAAATCGAGGCAGGTCCAATCTTTTTCCCTTTGCGCCCGTAAGATTCCACTCTTTGAGTGGAATATGATCTCTCCATAGTTGGAAATAAGATCTTGCTCCCATAACACGTGCGCGCTTGCCAGGGTGGCATGTCCGCAGAGAGGAACCTCTATGAGGGGCGTGAAGTATCGTATGGCAAAACCGGGACTGTACTGCCACAGAAAAGCCGTCTCCGAAAGATTCATCTCAGCGGCCACAGTCTGCATCCAGCCGTCTTCCACTTGCTGGTGGAGCAGACAGACAGCGGCTGGATTTCCCCGGAAAGGCACCTGAGTAAAACTGTCTACTTGCAGCATCATGGCCTTCATCGAGAGGCAACCTCCCTACTGGTTATACCTATCCTTGTACTGCGCCCCCCAGCGGCCGAGATTGGCGGGAGCTGTCACGTCTGCCACAGGCTGGGTTGAGAAAGAACCTGTCCGGTGAACCTTGAGCGAAAGTGGATTACCGCGGCCGCGGTTAGGTGTGACATCGTGTCAATGGGGTTTTTTACCCTTTTATTGACGTTTCTCTCTTTTCAGATTCCAGCCTGGCACGTGTAGCTTAACCCACTGGGCTGAGCCTCGACGAATAAGCTCCGGCCAGATCTCTGAGGGCTTTTTATCGAAGACGGTTTCTGCATCGGCCTGCAAAACGTGCCAGCCGCCCCGTGACAGTTCTCGGTCGAGTTGGCCGGGTGCCCAGCCAGCATAACCCGCGTAAGCACGAAATCTCTCTCCCTTGGCGTCATCGTCTATCATCCGCTGGAGCACGGTCAGGCTTGAACTCACGTATATGTTTTTCAATACTCGATGAGCCCCCTCGGGCTGACTGGTGGATCGTATGAGTAGCGACATCTGCCTTTGGGCGACCGGTCCACCAATGTACAATATGTCAGGGCGCGCCTCCAGTCCCTTCACCTCTGGCAACACCTTGGAGAGTTTCACCTCCGTGGGTCGGTTGATGATCAACCCCAGAGCGCCGTGCCGGTTGTATTCGGTCAGGAGGACGACTGTTTCAGAGAACGTTGGATCCCTGAGGTTCCGACTGGCGACGAGAAACTTCCCTTTGGACGGCCCGGGCTCAGGCTGGAAGGGGATCGTTGCCAGGAGCGACACAGCGGACCGTAGAGGCGGCAAGGGAGCGGACTGGTCAGAAAACGCACCGGTGACGAGGACCATACCAGGCAACATTGCCAACAGTATCAACGTTATCGCTGGTGCAACGAACACAGATTTTTTCCGGATGAGCCTGTTTGTCCGCACAGTTGATGGTACGGTCACGTCTTCCTCTCAATAATGTTTTTTCACGGCAAACCGCTTGGTTAACGGGTTGAGTGCAACCACCCGCAGCTGGGTACCGCAAGAGTTTGGGACCCGGCCGGTTCAACCGGAATGCAGGGGGCTTCAATTATAGCACTACATCATCTTTTATGTTAACGGTCATCGAATAACGTGAATCTTTTTGATCGAGTTCTATGTGTGTATCAAAGGCTCTGGATAGGGTAGCAGAATTGAGTACGTTTTCTTTTTCTCCCGAGGCTAAAATTTCGCCGTCTTTCATGATCAGGACATGGGAGAATAGGGGCATTATTTCCTCCACATGATGGGTTACAAAGAGTAGCACCAGCTCTGTATTGTTCTGGGCTAGTCTATTGATGAATGCCAAGAAATTTTCGCGGGCAACTGGATCGAGACCTGCACACGGTTCATCAAGAATAAGCAAGGCCAAATCAGCCATAAGGGCTCGACCTATTAAGATACGCTGTTTTTCCCCTTGAGACAAATTGCCCCAGATGCGATTTGCAAGGTGTTCACATTCTATTTGGCGTAAGATTTCAGTGGCTGTTTCCTGCTCTTCTTTGGAAATGTTCCCCCAATAATTTATCATGGCATGCTTGCCGCTCGCTATAGCTTCAATGCACGTCTCACTATTACTCATTTTGGGGAAGAGACTGTCACTGATTAAACCGATTTTTTTTCTCAGCTCCCTCCAATCGGTGGTGCCATATTTATACCCGAGAAGCTCAAATTCTCCTCTGGAGAGTGTTAAATACGCGGTCAGCGTGTTTAGCAGTGATGTTTTTCCTGACCCATTAGCACCAAGTATAACCCAGTGCTGACCCTTGTGTACTGTCCAATTGATATCATTAAGGATGGCCTTATGCCCTCTCTGAACCGATACATTTGTCAGCCTGATAACAGGTGACTCTAACATGGACATGGTATTCTCGTTGTTTACTCAGCCTCAAGCTGGAGATCAGCCGTGTGCCCGTATCCACGCTAGGGCGGTGGCGACTAGTTTCGCCGGAGCTTTCGCGGACGGTGGATTGCACCATCTCCTGAATCGAGAAGCCAGATGCTAAGCAGCGCTGAGCAAGATGGCTCTTGCGCAGCGCCCCATGCAGGTGCAGCGCTACATACTTACGAGCGCAGAACATCACAGGTGCTATTATATCAAGTATTTCGATGAGAGCTCTACCGGGCAAGGCAACGGTAAACAGCGTGCGAACATGAAAGGCCACATTTTCTAGAAACTCGCATGCATCACCGGGCCATGGCCGTAACGTCCAGCCCATAATACTGAAACAGTAAAGTAGCATACACTGCGACAATTGGTGAAGAAAAAGTGAGGACAGCGGGATCGAAGAGCAGCACAGTCAATACCCAGAAAGATAATCTCCAACTAATGGCTGTCTTCCAAGAATGCATTTGACGCCCGGAGATCTAACGGGAAGGTTGGGCTGCGAGCAGACGGCCAATGTTGGAGACGGGGATTATCATAGGTTTACGTCAAGTGTTCAAAGAAGTGATTATTGCATACCAGACCCTAGTTTCCGCTGGTATATTTGGCAGCTCTTCAAGAGATAATCTCTTTCTCATCCGACAGAGAAATATTATTTCTGCTCTATTTCATAGCCCTTATTCTGCAAAAGGCTTAATACATTTTCAGTTCCAACCAGATGGGCGGCACCAACAATGATCAGGACATTGTCATCTTGCTGTATCAAATTATCAATTTTTTTAACCCATCTTTTATTTCTCTCAATAACAAAGCGATCATAGATGTCAGGGTGTTGGATAAAGCTTATTCTTAAAATTGAATCGAGTTTATGTACGTCGCCATTTTTCCAGGCACTAACCATCTCAGGAAACATCGTCTCCACGATCTCGAGGTCCTTTAGCGTCTGTTGCAGAAACGACTCCTCCTCGCGTTTATTCAGTCCAGTTAAGAGTTCCAGCTGATCGTCGACGGTTTCCAAAAAGATTAGTTGTTTTTTGTCTTCTCTTGCCTTAGCAAAAAAGTATGAATCAACGCCGTAGTTTGGATCATACCCTAATCTTTGCAGTTCTATAACCGTTAGCGTTAAGGCACACAGCCATGGTTTGAAGCGATTGAATTGGGCCATCGGCAGACCAGCGGCGACCACTTTCTCTTCCAGCAGTCTGTAGGTGTGTTGGGAGACATTCTGCTCTAGCCCTTGACCTTCCGGATAGAACCCCAGGGTCAGCATTTTCGTTTGAAAGGCTGACTCATTCATTCCAGCCAAGTCAGTTTCAAAAACGATTTTTTTGCTATCACTGTAGGCGGCTTCAATTTCTTTACTCAGTGGGAAAAAATTCCTTGTCAGCATGTGGAGTGATCCCAGCAGGTAAACGGTATTCTTTTCGGTTTCGATTGACCAGATGAAGTTGTTCTTGGTTGCAACTCCGTGGCTTTCTTGTGCATATACCGTGTTAGCGACAACGAGAATGAATGCGAGGACAATAAGAATGGACAACCACTTACGGTTATTTCGTCTCAGCAGGTAATCAGTACCCATGACGGTTCCTTTCCACCATAGAAACGGCCGCCGCAACTGAGTGGTGCGGGCGTGGCCGGTGTAGCTTTAACGAAGCCGATTATCACCTCCGTTGGCTTGACCAACTGGGCTTCTATCTCAAAGGTTCTTCTAAAAGATGGAGATCGTCAATCCAAACAGTGCCTTTGCCGTTAATCACGATGTTCAAGATAATCCTTTCCGCCTTCTGTCCCGGCTGCAGTATGAATGGCGTCTCCAGCGTCTTCCAATTCATGGTGCCGGTAACCACTGAATTCATACCCCGAGAGAAATACTGACCACCCCCAACATGACACCACATTTCCAGAAATGCCGTTCCCGCCAGGTTTTCGGATTTGACCTTAGCTTGATATACGAGCTTTACGTTGTCTATGCTAAGATCCGATAGCTCTCCCAGACAGATGGTTGTGGGCCACAAAGTGGAGATTTTTATGGCGCCTTTTCCCTCAAACTTTATCTCCGGGTCCGTTGACAGCGTTGTGCCGATTGCAGCAGCATCGTCCAACCTCAGCTTTGTGAGTTCTTTTGCTTGAGCTGCAGGCAGCAGTAAGAAAAACAACAGAGCAAAAGTCGGGTAAGGGTTCATAATGCACCGAACCTGCCTTTTTGTCATCCTTCATTCTCCCAACATAAGAGCCCAAAGGCTGAATCAGTGCCGGCTGGAGGGAAGGGTGGGCTGCAGAGAGACGTTCGGTTTTGTGAGCCTGCCCATCGGGTTTGTCAACTTGTGCAGCATACGCGGCGTATAGAAGACACCAAAAAGAGCAAGAATCATGAGGATTATGGACATGAAAACCAACACTCGACCTCGAACTCTCGCCTTTTCACCCTCTATGATCTTGATGTCTTTTATGACCTTTACCCCCGGCGGTGGAAAACGAGCGCTTTCTAGCACCTTTCGGCCAAACGCCAATAGGTAGAGGGCCATTGGAATAATGCTGAGAAACATAACGATGAGTACGACCTTCATCACCCACAAAGCGGTCAAAGGGTCTAAGCGCTGTAGATACTCTTGTGCCCAGGGTAGGACCAAGCCGATGAACACGACCCCAAGAAAGATGAGAGCACCACAAATGACGGCGATCTTCCTTCGATACCCACTATCAGCACGTAGTATGTCTTGGTTCATGAGGACCAACTCGTCTGCAGAATCATAGCAGAGACGATGAAGCCAACGCTCGAGCTAAGCCAACCCGATCCCGCCGTGAGACAGATACCCGGATACGCTGTACTGAGCAGCTGTCTTTTTTCTGCTACCATCATTCTGATTTTTGTTGGGGTGGGACAAAATCTTTATCCCGCAACAACCCCCGAATGAATAAGTATAGGGCTCCGGTAACGCCTACACCGGAAAACAAAACAAAGGCAAATAAACCGACCAAGCCGACAGTTGGGAATTCCCCTCCCTTACTGACGACACCCGCCAAATAGATAATAAAGATACATAAGAATAGGGATACAATACTCCAAAATAAAAAACTCAATGCAGACTGGAAAAGATCCCTCCGGGTCATGTACTTTACATCGGTTCTCGGGCCATACATGCGGCCAAAAAGAATGCGTACCCAGCGCTTTTCCAGGTTCCTACGCGCAGTCCAAAAAAGAAGAAGAATTCCACTAAATACACTAATGTATACAATCCAAAAAGACCAATTTCGCATTCTTTTGTCGCTACCTGTCGGCTACATAATGCAACTGCAGTGAATAGCTTGCTGGCATAGGGTCCTGTCAGTTCGAACCGGTGGACGATAAGGTCACGCGCCTGGGAATATTTCCTTTGGGCACCAAGCTTGCCACTAAGCCCAATGCAAAATTCATCCCAAAACAGTCCATATGGGTGGTGGTGGGGTCGATTTAATTGAAGCTTCGGCGGAAGAGTCGGGTGGGGAAGCAATCCAAAAAGGAGTTTTTGTGCACAGAGCAGCTCATCAAAGCAAAAATTGAGCTCTACCCACTACTCACAGGGTCTCGCTCCAGATCTCAATACCATTTTTCGTGTCTTGAACAAGTATTGAACGGTTTTGTGCCAAGAGTTTGACAGCGATCCAAACATCGCCAAGAGCTCCGATGGTATTTATCATCAGGCACAAGAAGCTAAATGTCCGGAGGAGGTTGAGCATATAAAACCCGATAAATATCACGTCCAAGGTGACCAAGGGCGCGAGGGTTACCGCCATAAAATGGTCGCGGGGAACTTTATGATCGAAGGTAACATAGAAAAAGGGCGGCTTGACCCCGAAGATCGGCCTGTGACCAAAAAGAAGGGCTACTGCGCCATGAATACCTTCGTGCAGAAAGATAGTGGTAATGACGGCGGTGGCTAACCAGCCAAACAATGAGGCACGTAGGGTAAAATCAATGAGTGGTAGCCAGGCATTGAGAATGCCCGTGAGTAGTCCGATGGTTGTGCCATATACGAAGGCCTTCTTCCTAGAATAGGTGTACTCGGCAACTTTTACCATTGACTCTCTCCGTTCGCGCTTTGGTTCCTCTTTGTATGGCCTCCACCACTGTCCCCCCGCGTTGGAGCTTCAATCTGGTTCGGCGGTTTCCTGCCTCAGAGTCCACATTCATTATCCTACTCGGGTCCAAACAGCTACACTCAAATTCCCCTGTAGGCTGGAGATTCCGAGAGAAAAAATGGGCTCCCGATCTAAAACCGCGAAAGATTGAAGTGGTGATCCTTTCAGAGTTGCTGGCTCTCCGAGCCGGAAGCGTGAGGGTTCGTCGGTGGTCTGAATGTGATGCCTCCGGCCGTTATACCGTTTCAATAGGGGGGTGCTAATCTCCTCAATCCGTGGACAAGCACCACGGCCAGGAAGAAAACATTGCGCAGGACGAGCCCAGGCCAGAAATAACTCACCGGGGAACTCCCGCCAACGTGTTGACTTTTCTCTTCCAGCTGATCAGCTATTTTCCTCAGCACCGCGACTCCTCTGGGCCATTCAATTATGCCCTTAAGCCAATCGCTAGGTATGCCCTGTTCACCGGTTACCGCGCCCGCAAGGGCGCCAGCTATTGCCCCCACAGTATCGGTGTCGCCGCCACAGGTTAAGACAGCACTGAGAGTTTCCTCGAAGTCACCGAAATGCTTGTACCAGCCATAAACGGCGACCGGGACAGTGTGATAGACATAACCTGTGACCCCTTCGGTTAGACCTAAAGTCTCGGCGAATTTGTCCACCGAAAACTGCTGACGATATGCAGTAGCCATTGACTCCACCAAGGTGTTCCAGTCTTGATCCTGGCGGGCAACTGACAGAAGAACTTTCGAGAAGTCTGCTAAGCTCGGGCGCGCAGTCAACTTTTCCCGGATGCTCCAGGCTGTCAGGTAAGCCGTAGCCTTCGCCCCTGTCAAAGCCCTGGGATCAGTATGAGTGATTTTTGTAGCGGCGCGCAGATATTCAGCCATTTGCTGGGGGGCAGAGGCAAAAAAAGCGCCTATTGGCCCAGAGCGCATTGCCGGAGCATTACCCGCTGAATAGACACCACTCCGAGAAGGGCCCATACCGATCCACATACGAAAGATAGACCGTAACGTTGCAAAGCCAATGCCCGCTGGCAACGAGAGGAGCCACCATCGCAAACACCAAGAGAGTCGCTTTGCGAAAAGCTCTGATGAATCCGGGTGAGCGAGTAAACTCTGGGCCACAAAAACAGTATGGTCGGTGTCATCACTCACCATTCCTCGGTTGATCAGCAGTCGGTGCTGCCAACGACCTTTAAAAAGCTTGGCGGCGCGTCGGCGTGAGATTCCTTCAGCAGGCAGCCCGAGTGCATCACCAACGGCTGTCCCCAGAATGACACCTCTAAATCTATCGCGACAATTTAGGTTGTGGGCCATTTCTCACCAAGGTAATCTCAGGGAAAAGATGAGGTGCTTCAAATGAAACGTTCCGCGCATGGTCGATGGCATACGAAGTAGGTTGGTATGGGAAGGCAGTATTGCTTTGCTTCTGATTTGAGCTCTGCAGCTCCGAACTGCTTGTCCGCCATAGCTCCGGCAATGGCTGGATCTGTCCATCTAAGCTTCATGGACGCAGGAGCCTTGGCGAAACCAAAGAGCGCAACCCCTATCCAGGGATCGGCTCCACTGGGTTGTGAGGATACGTTCTGCGGCGCCGCATGTAGGATTACTCCGTTGGTTTTTGAAAGAATATTCGATAAGCCTGAGCATTATACTGTCCCTTGGCACCTCTTTCTATGAGGGAACTCCGCACAGTTCCATTACTCCAATAGACTTCTATGCCAATAACATTTCTCAGTTTCGGAAAGAACTCTACGACTATAGATGAAATTGGTTCTTCACTTTGGTTTATTAGGGGATAAATGAGCTTTTCTTTTATCTCGATAATTTCTGCCGGTCCCGTTGCTAGTCCACTTCTTTTCAGAGACAAGACCGGAGTTGGATGGGCGGACAGATCTCTATAGTTCACGTACGTAACTTTTGCCGAACTAATTTTCTCCAATTCAATTGCTGTTTCATTGGCACTGGCCCAAGGTGACACCCAGAATGTAGAAAAAACCAGCAACCATTTGATGCGGCGTAGATTCATAAAGATACCGTTACCTCGTCACCCTCACGCCGAAAGGTGGATAGTGGGACCAGCTGCAACGACTCGTCAGCCACGTTCGTCTGTCACCGATGGATGGCTCCCCTGTTGAAACCAATCGGACAAGATTCTGTTGGGGTGAATCTTTTCCTCACATTTATCAAGCCAGTTATTGATTTCATCTATGGTAAAGGGCTTGCGGAATAGCTGACATCCAAGTCTCTGGGCGTATTGGAAGTCCTCATCTGACCATGCACCAGACATGAGTGCCACGTTTTTGACCTTACAGCCCTTTTTCATCTGATTCTCGATAAATTCCAATCCGTTAACGTTGGGCATGTCGAGATCTGAAATAATTATATCACCACAAGCCTGATTCTCAGGGCATTGACATCCGGGTGCGAGATGAAGGGGACACATGCCAGGATCGGGAAAAGTGAAGACCTGGTATCCACGGCTATCGAGAACGTGCCAGAGCATGGAACGAATGGCCTCATTATCATCGAAAACAAAAACTCTTATTCTCATGAGTTGACTCCGTCTTGTAAACATAATTGCCAGTTCATCGTTTATGGCTACCGTGTCCGGCGAACCGTCCAGATCAGCATCCCTGAGCAGCCTGACTGCAGAACCGAAGTTAAGACTGTCAGGTTGAGCTGCTGGGTAGACCCGAGTTATCATGTAATCTCAGTTTGTTTCACTCCGTCCCGTTGTTCATTGAGATGTTATGTGTCGTCAGTTTTTATCTGCTTTTTTACTTTGCAAAAATAACTTTGTCTATTTCTACAGAAAGCTCTGCAAATATAGTCTCTTCATTTTCAATTCTTGAAGCAGAAGTAATTGCATCTACATCTCTATAAGTGTATTCCCAGTTAGGATTGGCAGCGGTCATAAATAAAACTACGCGGTCTCTCTCTTTCAGTTTCTTTAGAAATCTCTTCATAGACCAATTAAAATCACCCCAGGCGATACAGGTATCCATGATTAAGATAACGTCATAATCCTCTGGTCTGATATTCTTTAGTTTATTTAAATTCACAACGTCGATATTGCCATGTTTTCTATACCTGGTAATAATTTTTTTACGAATCCGGTCTTTAAAGTCAGTTGAATCACCTGCAATGATAAGATTAAACTTGGTATTTTCCGTAATAAACTGAGTTTCGGTTACATTTCTAGTGCACGACACTATGAATAAAAATAAGAATACTATTAAAGCTACATTACATTTTTCTGAAAAAATCTGCATAAATCCTTTTCCTATCATTTTAAGAAATAGGCATTGTAAAGATGAAAAATTACATTGTAAGCCGACAACCGCACTAACTTCATGGAAGTTATTGTATTCTATCGTGGTACTGTATATATTTTATTAGAGGTCTAGCGACAACCATCAAAAGTGTGAGGGTAAGTCGCGTTTGTGGCCTGCGATTGTTAACCGAACGTTCAGTTCTCGTGGGCAGACATCATTTAAAAATAAGTTGACAAACATGTATAATCGTGCGGATATTCCCTGTGCTTACAGATACTCAACTGTTGCACACAGGTTTCCATTTGCTTACCAAATCATCCTTTTCAGCCTCCCGCACGTCCTCAGACGGGGAGCTGTGATGCGCATGAACGTGTGATGCCCCGTTCTTTTGAGCGCAAACTTCCTTGTCATGATCCGCTAGTCCTTCGTCGAAATTCCTGGTCTGTCCAATGTAAACAGGAACCCATTCTCCCGCTTCTGTTTGCTTGGCGAAAATGATGTTGCCAGCTACCTTCCTGAACCGCGCTTCCATGTGATGAATCCAATAACCATACTTCCTTCCTGACTCTCCGATCCAGTAAATGTCAGGTTCACTCATGTTCTTTCCCCTGTTTTGTTCGAGGCCGGGATTGTGTTAGATGAAGAACCTTCATGAAATCCTGCGTTTCTATCATTACATTGATATTAAGCAAGTATTGTAACCGACCTAGCTCTCAGTTTTGAGACGTTGAGAGAATTTTATCATTTTCTCACCGTTCCTCTTTTCCCGCGTCAATGAGATACCCCGTATCTTTTCCATACAGAAGATAACTGTAGACGAAACGCTCGACGGATATCCCCGGGCCTAGCGGAATGTGAAAGGGAATCTTCACCGCATGAATATATGTGGTAACCTGCATTTTTGACCTGTGGAAATTCATGTTTATAACGGCCGAACTGAGTTATCGCGAAGGGGTAGCCATGAGTTCACTTTGAGGTGATATATTCATACAACTCAGACCACTCTTGATCTAAGCCATACTCAGGCATTGTTTTCTTGGCTCTGCAGTACCAGTAGTTTGCGTTTCCTAAAGCCCCCTCCTCTCTATGCAAGTACGCATGAATCCAATAGGAATCTGTCGATTCAATACGCTGCACAATGCTATGTGCGCTATCCCAATCACCATCTCTATCAAGTTCTAATGCCCTTTTTAGTTCCTGTAATTGAGTAGTCATCTTGTCTCCATTGTTCTGAATACACCCAAGGATACTTTCAGCCATCACAGACAGCGAAGCAGTGAACCCACGAAGGGGGTAGCCAGCGCGACCTTGCTGTTCAACGGTGGGACTGCAGCTGGAAATTAGATGGCCTTAATGGGTAAAAGTATCCAATAACCAGCTAAATACATTAACGAGACCTATGACTAAAACATAGATTTTTGTCCCAATATCATAAAAGGCCGTAATCCAATTGTCCTTTTGCGGTCTGAGGACTAATCGCAATATCAAAACAGGCACGAGAAATATGAGGCTGTAGGACAAATACGCTGATTTTCTGTGGCTGTATTTGGCGTAGTTCAACACAATAAGTGTTAAAGTCAAAATCGAGATTATAAGAAACGAACGTAGTCGCTTATCCACTCTACTATCATTCATATACCGAAGAACTGTTCGCCGGCCAGTTCGCAGCCGAGCTCAGCTATCCTGAGCCTATTGAAAGGTCAGCTGACTTTGTAGTGCCATTCTGGCGTTCATTCCCGGCAATTGTTTGTCGTTGAATGCGGATACAGATTTGTCACTCTATTAAAAGACCTGCGGAGTTAATATTGTGTCCAAGAATTTTTAGTTCACCTCCAATTGGTCTAAATAAAGTGAGCGTTTCAACCGAAGGATATTTGCTGTAATTGACATTATATTGTAATAAAACATACGTTCCAGTTCCACTAGTATGAGCTTGCTTTTTGATATTCCAACTCACCAACTCATAGGATTCCAGATCTCCCAACTTCATGTTGAGGTTGTGAAGAATTGCTAACCACTCGTCTTGGGAAGTGTGTTCGAAGAATCTAGAAGAGTAGAAATGCATCGTCCTGTCGAAATCCTGGACACTTATTGAATCAAATAAGTCATTAGCAAGGTTTTCTGCCACATTTTTGTCTTCGGTAAAACCGCATCCAAAAACCAAAATAAGAAGGAGAGTCAAAATGGGGATAGATTTGATGGTGCTCATGATGCCTCCTTTCCAAACACGCTTATGGCAGCGGCTGAACTCAGTCGCAACGCGTACCAGCAAGGCTGTCCAACAGGTTCACGCGCGTTTACATTGCAAAATTCATCCCAAAGATGGACTTGACTACGATAGTTTCTGATCCGGGGAACCCGAATTCGCAGCAGTTTCGGCGTGCGCACGATTCGAACCGGGTGTGGTTGCTGAAGATTGGCCTCTCATCCAGTTTTCTTTTCGCGACAGCTAGCGGTTTAAGCTCTTTGTTCTACGAAGATCCGGGATGCAGGTGGCGGGATCGGGTGCAGCGAGTGATTAGGCAGCAAATATCTGTAGCGATATGGTGACATAGCTTTCTCTAAAGCCAGACTAAGGAGTACCTTCTAAAGCCCTGGTGTAAGCCGTCTCTGAAAACCCGTGTATTCGCTGCCCATTAATAATGGCAAAAGGTACTCCTTTACGAGTGTCGAGTTGTTTCTTGCGAAGGGCAGCGCTTTTGTCTTTTTCAATGTCGTATTCCGTAAATGCAATACCTCTCGATCGGAAATAATCGCGGGATTTCTTACTATAGATACACCAACTAGTCGTATAGAGTTCAACGCTCGGCATTTTAAGCTGTTTTGATTGCTTGACGGTATAGCTGTCGTCATCGGGACTACTGTTGGGGTCCATAGTTTTATGGCGGGGTTGACTCGCAGACTGAGACCAATCATCGTAGGTAGGGATTGATTTGACCTCCTTCGCTGATCCAGCATTTTCAGGTGGACGATCAGAGAGATGTATTACTCCATTTTCATCCACCCACTTGTACATTTCAGCTATGGCCACTCCAACAAAAAGTAAGGCAACGGCTACTGTAATAAAAAAGATCTTCGTTTTTTTCATTAATGATCCCCCTTTCCCCTGCTGAGAGGTCTTCATCCTGTGGATATCCATAATTCCAGACGACTAAATACAATCAAATCGCCCTGCCTAACGGACTCCCCCTCTCCATTCCCGCCTGTCCCGGGCGAAGTCGCTGGGAGCTTGACCGCCCTGAGCGACTCGACTTGAGCTCGTCGACAAGTCTTGTCGAAGGGCCTGTCCTGGGCGAGCGGAGCGAGTCGAAGGAGTCCAACTGCACCGAGTGGTTAGGCGGCAGTAGGATGCTAGCGCCAGGGCTTTTCATCGTACTTGGCTGACGCTTCATCGAAGGTCAATTCAGTAACCTCGCCGCTCCGATCGTAAACGGCATAGTATTTTCTTTGTGGTGGTCTTGAGTTTCCGCAACACAATCGGACTACACAGCGGTCATCTTCTGTTGCAATGATCTTGCACATGCTGAGGATCACCTTCTGACCACTTATTGTCTCGAAATAGCGGCTAGCAAATTCAATTGCCTTTCGTTTCCTTTCTCTTTTGGCTAGAGTCTTAGTAAGAAAATCAAACATTAAGTTCTCTTATTCCTGCCGTTTAACGGCCGAGTTCAGCACCCCTGCCTGTCCCGCCTGTCCCGCCTGTCCGGAGCGAAGTCGCTGGGAGCTTGCCCGCCCTGAGCCTTGTCGAAAGGGTCCAACTGTAGCGAGTTGTTAGCTGGCTACTTTATACCGCGAAAAACGTACGGTGAATCTGGCTCCTTTGGCAGTTCCTCTACGGCGGAAAAATCTCGAGAGATAGAATAAAGCCTATACCTTGGCATTCCGCGATAAGAAGACGGTGGTTCAATCAAAACGGCCACCACGAATCGATCATCCTCGACCGCCCGCAGTTCTGTTGAGGAAGGCTTGTCTGTGGGGTGTTTCTCAATGCAAGCTTGAAGCGCAACCTCCCGGGCTCTGTTTACCTCAGGGCCGCGCTTAAACCAGTGCTTTAGCCTTCTAATCATGGTTCGTCTACCATCTATCGACCGAGCGCTCCGGGCCAACGAGGCTTCGACATTGCTCTGCATCGACCCTACGACTTAGGTCAAGGTCCAACTCCCGCGAGTGGTTAACGGGCGTTTCACCCAAGTTCTATCATTTTCTTTACATCACGAAGAATTTCGCGGCGGATCCAGCCGCTAAACGGGCCGATCAAGAGCCAGTAGAGTCTGAACCATTTCCTACTGAGATCATCTGTACATTTCACCCGTGTCTCGGTAGACAGTCTCACTGAGTCCGGACCGGCTTTTTGGATGGCGAAATTCCAAGCTGCCTTCGCGTATCCGCTGCGCTTGAACTCTTGATACTGGGCGGCATCGACCTTCTGGATATTGCCAGTTGGAGTCCAGAACTTCCCAACAAGGCCCAAGACGAACTCTTCATCAGGTACTTCGGCCACAACCACGAAGCCCACGTTGAGAAGGTCATCCATCCGGATTGATGATGCCGGCATTCCCCGCAAACGAAAAAGATGGCGAACGAGCGACGAGTGAGCAAAGTCGAATGATCGAACAGCGCTATACACCCGCCTTGGATCTCCCAAGATATGAATGTGATGGTACTCGCGCTCATCATATTCGGAAAGTATCTCTTCAATGAGCATGATAGAGAGGTTTGAATGTAGTGTTGAATATCGTCAATATCTTTTAAGCCAGCTAAGCGTGGAGATAGTCCGCATATGAACAGCGAAGCCGACAACATGTCTCGTTCATTTGACTGGCTAGCCCCGTTAGTAACCGGAAAAAAAACTTCATTCCCTATTCAGGGTTTAACTCCATTTACACTATTTAATTATTCAATCTCACTTATAAAAATGAGATTGCCTTCGGAAAAAACCAGTAACTGACCTGGCTCAACCCTGATCCAGTTCTCATTGCTCAAAGGCTCGCTGGCGACGAGATATCCTCGTTCATCCGGATCTATGATCTCTGCCAAGTTGATCGTCAGATATTGACGACGAAGTCTAACAACCTTGTAGGGAGCCTGACGTAGCAAGTAATGCAACCCAACGAATCCCGAGCTGTCGTGGTATGCGAACAGGTGTTTGCCATCACTAAAAACCAGGTTTAGCTCTCCTAATCGGTTTATCTCTCCTAATCTCTCATGCAAGAGAATAAAATCATTCCTCTCGGTAAAGTGAATCCCAATATGGTTGAGCCATGACAAAAGACTACAGAAAATGAGCTCAGAGTCAGTTTCGCCAATTGGCGTAAACTCTCGAGAGGGGAAACTCAGTTGATCCGCATCTATCGTGCCGTTGTGAGCAAAAACCCAGGTTTTATGATCAAATCTCCTACAGAAGGGGTGCGTATTGACGTAACCTGCCGGACCTGCTGTCGCACGGCGGATATGGGAGACAAAGATCCTTGAATGAGCGCCCAAGTCTTCCAGAAAGCTTTTGGCAAGACGACTGCGGTCCACTGGCCTTGCCTCTTTTATAAGTTGGGTCCCGTATTCATCATACCAGGCCACCCCCCAACCATCAGGGTTATCCTCTGCTCCAGCTTTGAGGCCAGAAAAGGCCAAATGAACGGAAACCTCTTTGTTGAAACAAAGGCCAAGTAGTTCACACATGCAAGTTGCCTCCGACAGGACAAGACTGAGATTGGGGTCGGACCGAGCTATGTTAAGTGAGCTAACGGCCGAACTCACCGGCCCTGCCTGTCCCGAGCGAAGTCGCGGGAAGCAAGCCTTAAGCTTTGTCGAAGGGGTCCGACTGCAGCAAGTGGCTTTGCTTCTGTTTACAACGAGATGAATGAACCAATCCAGAATATACCAAGCGCGAACGCGATGATGAGCAATGGCATCAAGAGTGTCAAAAGAAGCACGAGAGCCATGCTGGCGACAGTTACACCTCCTGCGCCACCGGATGCAGCCCGATGGAACGCGAGATAATTGGCGACGCAGCCAGCCGCCACAGCAAAGATCAGGGCAACTGGAAGATACTCTTTGTACACCCAGCGATTGCCGAAGCGCACTGCGAGTCCAGCGGGAAGAGCAAAAACCCATACAGCGAGATCGACAAACGTCATTCCTATGAAACGCCTGGGCCGCGGACGTGCTTGCCGGTAGCGGGTAAGTGATAGCACACCGAACTTCAAGACCACCGAAAAAACTGTCCCGAGTAAAATGCTTGGCAGCACCACACCAAACACGAGCGGGCCGATGTTCTGGCCATTGGCAATTGCAGGCATCGCCAGAGCTACCCCAAGGAAGCAAGCTATGCGGGCTCCTTGTCTCATGCTGATGTGAAGTCTAAGATTTCGCATATGCGGCGCGTCTAACGTCCGTATCATGCGGCGGTTAGATATTTTCAATTTTATGTGGATACCTGGGCAACGTTTTATATTGTATGCCAGCATGTCGCAACTCTTTTATGAGATGATAGATTTCCACACTCATTCCTTTGTAGAGTTTTATTACCCTACCATTTTTAAAGATATTTAGGGCATCTGTGGAATTCAGCTCGAACTTTTCCTTTATCAATTTTACAAATGCGAGTTTGTTGTTTTCCTTTGGATCTATGTGTATTTCATACACTGATCTATCCGTCACCCACTCTGGAAAATGAGATGTTACAACTTCCGCTCCACAGTTGACGCACCGCACTATCAGACAAGAGCCCTCTACTTCGTTTTCTATATCGGGCTCTTCGCATTTACAGAATGACTTCATATTCGCGTATCAGCTAACGGCCGAGATCACCTGTCCCGCTAGGATCCGCAACGCGGGCAGCGAGATCGGGTGCATTGAGTGGTTATGCGCTGTTGATCTCCTTGCAAGCAAATGCTTCACGCCGATGTCAAATTCAGCGTACGTTTCCGATCGACCCAGAAACCTGTGAGTGGAAAGATCAGCCAAGGGAGAACATAGTAAACAGTCAGATACCAGTATTCCCAAAGGAAGCTAATGCCGTAGCCAAGATGAATACCACAGTAAATCAAATCATATAAAAAGAGCGGGACGGTAATGTAGAAAGACAACCAAAAAGAGACTGCGAGACCTCTGCCTTTCCTCGCCTTTTTAGCACTCACATAAACTACAAGCCATAAAGGTGGTAGGATAGCTGCGTCGAAGAAGACCATGAATGTATCAGAATACTGTTTGTAATAATCGGGACGTCCTGCAATCCAAAAAAGCAACCAGGCTACGGTGACAATGATAAAAAGACGCACGTGGTTACGCAATGGCATTACTTTTTTCCTTAGCGCAAAAAGGCCGAGCTCAGCGGCCCTTCGATGCTTCTACATTGCTCAGCATCGACCCTTCGACTTCACTCAGGGTCTGAGTTCAAAGAGAGTGGTTAGGGGGAAATCCACCGGTGTCGATAAGACATGTGTTTTATCCGGAGCTGTTTATTACAGTAATCTGGTCGTTTAAAGTCCAGAAGTCATACAGATACCCAAAGCCAAACAGCCCAGCCGTTAGTAGATAGATAATACCCGTGAACCACTTACGCATGTACATACGGTGAATGCCTAGGAGGCCGAGAAACGTCAGTAAAATCCATGCAACTGTATAATCTATGTGGCCTGTGCGGAACCTTAAATTTGCCTGTCGATCCAGTGAGGGGATGAGAAAGATATCAATCAGCCAGCCAATTCCGAGAAGCCCGAGCGTAAAGAAATAGATAGTTCCCGAGATTGGCTTACCGAAATAAAAACGATGAGAGCCCGTAAATCCAAAGAGCCACAAGATGTAACCGATAGATTTTAGGTGGGTATGGTTTGGATTATCCATTAGGATCACTCCTAATCCGAAGAGGCTCTAGCATTCAGCATTATAACAGGGAAACATGATCCGATCGATTCCGATCCCCGTAACGGCCGAGGGCGGTCGAACTCCTCGTCGACAGGTCTTCGTCGAATGGCCTGTCCTGAGCGAGCGGAGCGAGTCGAAGGAGTCCGACGTCGCTGACACTATTTCGCAGTAGTTGATTGTTTATGGTCACCTTCTTTGTAATCATTTGCTTTTTTTATATGTTTAAACATTAACCAAATCCCTGAATATTTATAATTGTGATCAACATATTTTTCGATCACATAAAAAAGAAAATAATAAAATCGCGCTGAAGACCAGATTAACAAAACAGTTAAGATAAGTCTTTTCCACAAAGATTCACTTTCAAAAACTATCAGTAAGAAAGATACTAATAAAATGATTAATAATAGCAGTCCTTTCAAATATATTAATTTTAGAGATCTAAGTTCACGCATAATGTTACAATTAAGTAATAATAACTAAATAATATTTGTACCTTGTTGTCTCCATTATATTTATAATAAATCTAAACAATTAACTTAAATATAGATATTGCGATAACTACCAAAGCATTCAAGTGCATAACACTAAATAAAAGCTTGTTCACGTTTAAAACAGGGAAGAAGGTATTCATGACGGAGATAAACACTGCCCCACCTATTGCAAACCAAGGACCGAATCGAAAATGAACCCACCAAGGGGCAGCAAAGCAAATCAATATTAATATGAATATGACAATGCCACCAAATAAGTTGGCTATGGCTGAGTCATCGCCGTTAAGATCACCCCTAAGATCTGCTCTAAGATTATCTTTACGTTTGCCCTTCTCCGCCATTGTTCGCATGTGGTCAAGATATCGCTCTTCGATGGCGACGACCGGGATGTTAATGACTGTGCCGTTGTGGTGCAAAATCGTCCACGTGTCTTTGGAGTACTTCTGAATTCGGATGATGCCATCGAGAAAAATCCAGTACCGATCCCCCTTGGTGGCGAAACCAAGACCTTTCTCATTAACAATGATATTCATGTGCTGACTACGCACCAAAATGACATTGACGAGACCTACTATGAATCCCCGTGCGAACCAGAGCGGCAGCACGAAGAGCAGCGCAAACCACGGAGAAACGGACAAAGCAATGATGGCGACTGAGCCACCGCCAACGATGAAGACAAGCCCACCGAGATAGGGCGCCCAGACCCCGAGATGCGCAACGAACCGCTGGCGACGATTCAGGTCGTATTCAATATGGCAT
>CAYFXH010000005.1:0-63556 GCA_964346905.1 uncultured Desulfobacteraceae bacterium
GCCCCCATGATCATGGCCAGGTCCACGTCCCTGGTGTCTGCAACCACACCCTCCTCCATTATGAGATCCACTTCTCGGGTGAGATTGGTAAGCACCCGCTCAATGATCTCTTCTTTACGGAAATCCTTCTCACTCTCTTGCTGCCAGATCTTGTTTACCTCGGGATCCACCTTGCGGTTGGGAGGTTCACCAATGTAGATCCCAGGTAGTTGTGCCTCTACCAATCGTTTCAGGTTCGCATTGATGGGAAACCGCTGGGGTCCGAAGGCGCGGTTCAGGGTCTCTTGCACATGGAGGGCCACGGCCGGCCCCACCATCCCCAGCAATTCGAAGGGTGCCATGGGCAGACCCAGGCCGAGCAGGGCCTCATCCACTTGTTTGAAGTCAGCCCCCTGGTCAACCATCTCGAGGCAGTCCACCAGCATCTTGGTCAAGAGGCGGTTGACCAGAAATCCGGCAGAGTCCTTCACGAGGATTCCGGTCTTTTTGAGCTGTTTGGCAACGGCAAAGGCAGTGGCCAAGGTAATCTTGTTGGTTTGTTGGCCGGTGATGATTTCCACGAGCGGCAGAACTGCCACCGGATTGAAAAAGTGGAATCCCACCACCCGTGCGGGGTGGTTGAGCTTGGAGGCCATCTCGGTGATGGAAAGGCTGGAGGTGTTGGTGGCAAGGATGCAGGCTGAGGAGATCACCGCCTCAGCCTCGGCGAATACCTGCTGCTTAACATCCATGTCCTCGAAAACAGCTTCGATGACGAAATCGCAGTCGGCAAAATCAGCCCATTCAAGAGTCCCCTTTACCAGCGTGAAAAGATAGTGGGCTCTGGGTTCAGGTACTCTGCCCTTTTCCACCAATCTGCCCAGTTCCGCCTGGATGTAGCCAAGGCCCTTGTCTACAAACTCCTGTTTGATATCCTTCATCACCACTGGCACCTCATAGCGGCGCAGGAAGAGAAGCGCTAGCTGAGAGGCCATGAGGCCTGCGCCGATGATACCCACCTTGGTAACGTTCTGAGGCTTGACTTTGGGAACTCCGGCGGGGCGCTTGGCCCTCCTCTGGACCAGATCAAACGAATAGATGCTTGCCTTGCATTGGCGGCTTTTGATGAGATCCCCCAGGGCTTTGTCTTCCTCAGCGAATCCCTGCTCCACATCCAAGCTGAAGGCAGCCTCGATCAATTCCAAAGCTCGATACGGTGCAACGGTGGCACCATGAACCTTGCTGTCCACAAAAGTACGGGCTTTTTCCAGCAGGGGTTTTAGCTCGCTGGAATCCACCGGTGTACGTTCCACTTTTTCGCTGCCTGCAATGATCCCCTCCAGAAAACGGATGGAATCATCCAGGAACTCGGCGGTGTCGAATAAGCGATCAGCCAACCCCATCTCAAAGGCCTGGGCACCATTAATCATGCGATTCTGGTTCAGAGGATTGAAGATGATGAGTTCCAGTGCCTTCTCCGGCCCCAGCAGACGGGGAGCTAAGGTAGAGCCGCCCCAACCGGGAACTAATCCCAGAAAGCACTCCGGGAAAGCGATGGCGGTGACACCTTTGGAAACGGTACGGTAGTCGCAATACAAGGCGATTTCGAGGCCGCCGCCAAGAGCGGCACCGTTTATAGCCGCCACGGTGGGGTGGGGAAGATCCATTATTCGCTTGAAGGTAGTATGGCCGTATTCACCGATGGCCTTTCCCTGCTCGAAGGTGTTGATAAAAGGAATCTGGGTAAGATCGGCGCCGGCGGCAAAGATATAGGGCTTTCCAGTAAGCAGAAGCCCTTTTACCTCTGGTTCCTTTTCAATCACATCCAAGGCATGGTGCAGGGAGTTGAGCGCCTCCTCATTAAAGGTGGTGGGTTTTTTGTAATCTTCACCATTATCCATAGTCAGCAGAGCGATTTTACCCACTCTGGACTCATAGAAGTGCGGGTAGAATGTAGTGACGGTCTTGGCCATGGTTTCTCCTTCATGGTTTGCCGGTTGAGCCAGTGGAGCCGGGTTACCATTGCTTTCTTTAGAGGATGAGTGTATCGATAATTCTTAAGAAGGTAACAGGCTTAACTGGCCAGACCGACTAAACGAACTATTTCTTCTTGGCTGAAGGTTTTTTCCTGGACGCTTTCCTGCCGTTACCTTGAAGATTTTCCCAGACAACCGCACCTCCCTGACCCAAGCCTACACACATGGTCGCCAAGCCGTACTTGGCTTTAGGGTTTTCGGCAAACTCGTGCATGAGATGAATCATTAAACGAGGCCCGGAGGAAGCTAGGGGGTGGCCAAAGGCAATGGCTCCTCCCCACGGGTTCAGACGAGGTTCATCAGGCCATTGGAGGTTGAACTCTTTCATGAAGGCAATGCACTGCACGGCAAAGGCCTCGTTGAGCTCAATGAGGCCAATATCGTCCATGCTGAGTTCCGAGATTTTGAGAACCTTGTGGGTGGCAGGGATGGGTCCCAACCCCATGACCTCGGGCCTGACTCCGGCATAGGTGTAAGCCACCAAACGCATTTTCGGCTGGATGCCGAGCTTCTTGGCCCTGTCCGCCGACATGAGCAAAACCCCACAGGCGCCGTCATTAAGGCCCGAGGCATTGCCAGCGGTCACCTTTCCCATGGGGCGGAAGGGGGTTTTCAGATCCTTAAGCCCCTCCATGGTGGTATCGGGACGGAGTTGCTGATCACGATCCGCAACCACCCAACCCTGGGGGGTGTAAACGGTCATGGGCACAATCATCTTGTGGATTTTCCCTTCTTTATATGCTCTGGCAGTTTTCTGCTGGGACAGCATGGCGTATTCATCCGCCATCTCCTTGGATATCTCCGGGAACATATCGTGGAGATTTTCGGCTGTCTTTCCCATCACAAGGGCGTCTTCCGAGACCAGCCGTTCCACCAGAAATCTGGGATTGGGATCGGCAGTGGCGGCCATGGGGTGATGCCCCATGTGTTCCACACCACCGGCTATGGCGATATCAAAAGCGCCCAGCGCTATTTCCGAGGCGGCGGTGGTAACCGCGGTCATGCCCCCGGCGCACATGCGATCCACCGAGGCTCCAGCGCACTTCTCAGAGAGTCCGGCCAGGATTGCCGAGGTTCTCCCGAGGGTGAGGCCCTGATCTTTCTCTTGGGTGGTGGCCCCCCACAAATTCTCTTCCACCATATCGGGAGTAACCTGGGAGTTGCGACGCAGAAGCTCACGGATGACCTTCACCACCATATCATCAGCGCGGGTGTGCCAGAAAAATCCCTGTTCGCCAGCCCTGCCGAAGGGAGTGCGAATGCCATCCACCAGGACCACTTCTCGTGCCTTCATATTTCTGCTCCTTTTCTGAGTGAAAGTAGCTAGTATTTCACCACAAAGGTCACAAAGCTATACAATATCTACAATACCCTCTGTGCTCTTTGTGTTCTTCGTGGTCCATAGAGTGACATGCCTCAGTTTAAGGCGAAAGCTTCTTCCGGGATGTCCACTGCTGCCCGCTCACCGCTCATTATGGCTCGAGCCTTACCCTGCGCGAGAGGAAGCACATTTGTGATAAAGAATTCGGCCGAGGCGACCTTTCCCCGATAGAAGGCGGCGCTCCGATTCGTTGCCACAATCTGACGCTGTGATTCAACGTCCTTAGCTCCGGCGTCCAGGTACATTTCATGGAGACGGCGATTCGCTATGAGTGCCTGCCACAAGAGCATGAATCCCACGGCAACATCCCCGAAAAGTTCCAGGTAGGGAGTAGCGTAAAGCAGGGTCTCCATGTAATCTTCGGTCATGCCCTTGAGACCGAAGTATTTGGTTACCTGTATGAGTTGTTCCCGTGCAGCCTCAAAGGTAGCCACGAGTTCTCGCAGTTCGAAGTCCTTGCGCGCCCACTTGAGAAATTCTTCGGTTTCCGCAATCAGTCGCTTGAAAAGCTGTCCCCTCTTTATGACCAGCTTTCGTCCCACCAAATCAAGAGCCTGAATACCATTGGTACCCTCGTAGATGGATGCGATCTTGCAATCACGCAGGTGTTGCTCAACAGGATATTCCTGACAATAGCCGTAGCCACCGTGAACCTGGATCGCGGTTTCGCAGACCCGAAAACCCATGTCGCTGCCATAGGCCTTGCAGACCGGGATGAGGATATCAATGAAGTCCTGGTATTTTTCTCTTTCCTCTTCGTCTTCGGAGGAACGCACCATATCCTCACAGAAGCCGACGTAGTAGAGAAGGGCACGGAGACCTTCACTTACAGACTTCATAAACATGAGCATCCGACGCACATTAGGATGTTTGATGATGGGCACTTTCGGCGCGGTGGGGTCCTTCATCCGGCTGGCTTCACTACCCTGAATGCGCTCTTTGGCGAAGTGAAGCGCAGCCAAATAAGAGGCGGTGCCGTGAGAAAGTCCCTGCATGCCCACAAAGAGCCTGGACTCATTCATCATCTGAAACATGATGCGCATGCCTTGATTTTTCTCACCCAGGAGATAGCCTATACAGTTGTTATTTTCGCCGAAGTTCAGCGTGCAGGTGGGGGATCCGTGGATTCCCAGTTTGTGTTCGATGCCGCCGCAGGAGACATCGTTATCCACCAGGGTACCATTTTCCGGGCGCAACTTGGGTATGATAAAGAGGGAAATACCCTTTGTTCCCGGCGGGGCTCCCTCAATCCGGGCCAATACCATGTGGACAATGTTTTCGGTGAGATCATGCTCTCCGCAGGAGATAAAGATCTTAGTACCGGAAATGGAGTAGGTGCCATCATCGTTGCGGATCGCTTTGGTGCGCAGAGCGCCCACGTCTGTTCCAGCCTGAGGTTCGGTGAGGCACATGGTCCCGCACCATTCACCGGTGTACATCTTGTCCATGAACGTGCGTTTCTGATTCTCAGTTCCGAAAACCTCTATGAGCCTGGCAGCTCCGTGGGTGAGCCCCGGGAACATAATGAGACTCCAGTTGGCTGCTCCGAATGCCTCTATGGCTGCGAGACTCAGGGCCACCGGTAGTCCCTGACCTCCCACCTCCACATCGTCAGTGATGGCGAGCCAACCTCCCTGCCGGTACATGTGGTAGGCACGATGGTACGACTCTGGCACCATCACCTTGCCATTTTCCAAAGAGCACCTCTCCCGATCACCTTTGCGGTTGGCAGGAGCAAGTTCTTTTTCCGCCAATTTCCAAGCCTGCTCCAGGACCATGTCATACATTTCTTTGGAATATTCGGCATACTTGGCGGTATTAGAAAGCTGCTCGATGTCTAATTGCTCGAAGAGCACGAATTTGACATCTCTCTCATCCACCAGTAGATTCGCCATTTTTCTCTCCTTGAATGCTCACTACGTTGGCCGCTTGGTGCAAAGCGCAGATCGCATAGAGTCTGTTAACAATGGTCTTTGTATTTGCATATTTCACCTTCCCTCACGAAGCCCCCGAATAAACAAATCGGCCAAGGGATCGGCCATCTGGGTAAGATCGTAATCCTTGCCGGCCAGTAGCCATGAGGTGACCGTTTCATCTATTGCACCGAAAAACGCCTTTTTGACAGCGCTCAAGTAAAGATCCTTGCGAAACAACCCCTGCTGTTGGCCCTCTTCGATGATTTCACCAATGAGGTCGAAATAGCCTTTAAGATCCGGTTTAGGATAGGCACTCATGAAATGACGGCTCTGGCGGAGCTCCAGTTGAAATACTGCTGCCAGGTCAGCATGGTCCTGCATCTCAAAAAGGTGGAGGTGAACCAGTTTTCTCAGTTTGACCCCTGCGTCCTCTTCCTGGCTCAGCCGGCGATGAAATTCATGGATAAACCGTTGAACCTTCTCCTCGAAGATACTCATGAGAAGATCGTCTTTGTTCTTGAAATAGAGATAAATGGTGCCGGCGGCCACTCCAGCCTTTCGTGCTACGTCAGCAATGGTTGCCTGATGATAGCCACTTTGGGCAAAGGATGTTATGGCCGCATTCATGATCAGCTCGCGTTTGTCGTTGCTTTTTTTTCCTCGGCCCATGGGGAATCACCTCCGCGAACCTGCCCTCCCACGGAGACACAGGGCGACGGCTGCCAGAATAATGAATGAATGTTCATTCATAATTACTATTATATAGAAGTGGATGTAGATGTCAATAGTTTTCTCATGTACTACTATAAATATATTAATAATATATATTTATAATCTATTTTTTTGATAGCTTTTGATGAATCAACTGAAGAAATAGCAGTTATTATGTATTGAATGAATATTCAGAAAAGATGGTTTCAGCACTGAATCTCAACCCCTTTTCTCTCACTCACACCCAGCGAACCTGGGAACATCCTTGCTCAACCAGAGAAAAGGTTCTACAATTCGGCTATTTCGCATAGCGCATTTTCCAGTAGGCAGTAGGCACCAGGCAGTTGGACCCGTGGTTCCATATCTTTTCGTTTCTTGGCCGAGTCGTAACAGCTGCCCGCTGCTAGCTGATCAGGGGGTAAAGGTTATGACTGAGAAGTTCAACCATCTGGGCAGCGGCGATACGGAATACCAGTACACCGTCAACCCTGACTTTTTGGAGACTTTTGCCAATCCGCATCCGGAACGTGACTACACGGTGACCTTTACCACCCAGGAGGTGACGAGTCTCTGTCCCATGACCGGTCAACCTGACTTCTACCGGATAACTATTACCTACATTCCGGAACGTCACTGCCTGGAGTCCAAATCACTCAAGCTCTACCTTTTCAGTTTTCGGCAGAGCGGAATGTTTGCTGAGGCCATGGCGAACCGCATCCTGGACGACCTGGTGAAGGTTTGTCGTCCCCGCTGGATGCAGGTGGAAAGCGTCATGAACCCCAGAGGTGGTATCGGCCTTACCGTTCTGGTGGAGTACCGTGTTGATGAGCGCGAATGATCTGCGGGGAGCAGAGAGCTATCTGGCGATACTGGCTTGCATGTATGGTGGCAGTTTGGTGCTGGCCGCCGTCATGGCGAGCAAGATTATTGTGGTGGGACCTCTGGTGGTTCCAGCCGGGGTACTCGCCTACTGCCTGACGTTTCTTGTTACGGATGTCATTAGCGAAATCTGGGGCAAAGAGCGGGCCCAGACGGTGGTTATGGGCGGGTTTGTTGCCTTGGTGCTTGTATTTGTGCTCACCGGGATAAGTATTCTCTGGCCCCCCGCTCCTTTCTGGCCGCACCAGCAAGCATACGAGACTATCCTGGGGAGCAGTGCCCGGATCATGGTAGCCAGCCTTATCGCTTACATCGTCAGCCAGTACCATGACGTCTGGGCTTTCCATTTTTGGAAGCGGCTGACGGGTGACCGCTTCTTATGGTTCCGTAACAATGCCTCTACAATTGTCTCCCAACTGGTGGACAGCGTCGTGTTCATCACCATAGCTTTCTCTGGTGTTATGCCGCTGGCGCCGCTCATTTTGGGACAGTGGGTAGTGAAAGTGGGAATCGCTGTGCTGGACACGCCTTTCGTCTACCTTCTGGTGTATCTGTTGAGACGTCGGTTACCGTCGACAAAGCTGGGACCAAGCTTTGAAACCTAGAGGGAGCCAAAGGGAAACGGGCGAGAGATCTTCATCCTTGGGCCCATGAGGCCATTTTTTTCTTGCGCTTCAAGGGTTAGCTAGCTAGGCTACCAGTGACTTGAAGTTGCAATGCTTGGTGGGCAGTGCCTACCATGTACCGAGGAGAAAAGACAGTTCTAGGAGGGTAACCTTTCATGAAAATCCTTATTAGCGACAGCCTCGCTCAGAAAGGCGTTGATCTACTCCGAAACGTCCCTGACTTTGAGGTGGAATTCAACCCTGGGCTCTCTCCCCAAGAGCTCAAGAGCGCTATCAACGACGCTGAGGCTCTTGTTGTTAGAAGTGCCACCAAGGTGACCGCAGATATCATCGAGGCGGCACCACGGCTACGGGTGATTGGTCGGGCCGGAATAGGTTTGGACAACGTGGATATCCCAGCGGCCAGCAAACGGGGTATTGTAGTCATGAACACCCCTGATGGAAACATTATCACCACGGCCGAACACACCATAGCCATGCTCATGACCCTGTCGAGGAATATTCATCAGGCCACCACCTCCATGAAAGCCGGACATTGGGAGAAGAAAAGGTTCCTTGGACACGAAGTTTACCATAAAACCCTGGGCATTATTGGCGTGGGTCGCATCGGGCGCATTGTCGCCGAACGTGCTATGGGTTTGCGCATGCAGGTGATTGCCTACGACCCACACCTGGAGCCTGAGACTATTCAAAGGTTGGGGGTTATTCCGGTGGGGCTGGACGAGCTTTTCCGCCGTTCAGACTATATCACCATACACACTCCCCTTACCCGGGACACGAAAGGTCTGCTCAACCGTGAGGCCTTTGCCAAGATGAAAGATGGGGTGATGATCATCAACTGTGCCCGCGGCGGTATTGTCAACGAGCAAGATCTGTACGAAGCTATCACAAGCGGCAAGGTGGTGGGCGCAGCCCTGGATGTGTTCGAACAAGAACCACCCGGCGACCATCCCTTGCTCAAGCTGGAACAAGTAATCTGTACCCCTCATCTGGGAGCCTCCACTGGCGAAGCCCAGGAGAACGTGGCTGTGGGCATTGCCGAGCAGATCAAGGAGTTTCTTCTCGCCGGCGGCATCCGCAATGCCGTGAATACGCCCCAGATAACCTGCGAACTCATGAGCGAGATTTGTCATTACCTCAGCCTGGCTGAGAGATTGGGCTCCTTTCTCGGGCAGGTTACTCACGGTGCCATGAAAGAAGTGACCATTGAGTATATGGGCGGCGTGGCCCAGTTGGACACGGCACCTATCACGCTGTCAGCACTAAAAGGTCTTTTGGAGCCCATCCTTCAGCACGAAGTTAATTATGTTAACGCCCCTATCCTCGCCAGGGAACGGGGAATTCTGGTGAAGGATTCGAGGAGTGAGGAGGCACAGGATTATCTCAACCTCATTACCATTCGGGTGAGAAGCACGGCTGAGGATACACTGGCCGCCGGGACCCTTTTCGGGAAGAAAGAGCCCCGACTGGTTCGCTTCAACAATACCTCCCTGGAAGCAGATATACGGGGCAACCTGGTGCTGATTTATAATGAGGATGTGCCCGGGACCTTCGGCAGTATTGGAACCTGTTTTGGTAAGCACAACATCAATATCTCCATGTGGAAAGCCGGTCAGATTATCGAAACCGGCGAGAATGTGCTGCTGCTTCGGGTTGACAACCCGGTGGAGGAGGAAACCATGGAAGATCTGATGGATCTGCCCAATGTTAACTCGGTACAGCTGTTGCACATCGCATAGAAGGACAGACAATTTGTGAAGGTCCACCTAGAGCACCGGCCACCCGTTGAACCACGCAGCTGCTGGAAGACACTGGTGTTTCCTTGGAACGGATATCTCCTGGACTACGTGAAACTTCCAGGGGGTATTTCATACCTGATCGCTACCCTTAACAAACAGGAGAGATAATGGAATACAAGGATATCCAGGTCCGATTGGATGGTCCCATGGCCACCCTGTTGTTGGACCGGCCCGAGAAACGGAACGCGCTGTCGCTCAACACTCTGGAGGAGATGATCCACGCCCTTACGTATTTGGCGATGCGCCAAGAGGTGAGGGTGGTGGTTCTCCGGGGCAATGGCCCCGTCTTTTCAGCAGGGCATGACTTGAAAGAACTCAAGGCGGGCGATTTTCAGGATTACCGTCACATCTTTGCAACCTGCATGAAGATGATGCTTTTGCTCTGCGAGATACCACAGCCAGTGATCGCGGCGGTGCATGGCATTGCCACCGCCGCCGGTTGCCAACTGGTGGCGGCCTGTGACCTGGCGATTGCGGCCGAAGATGCACGCTTTGCTACCCCCGGGGTGAAGATCGGCTTCTTTTGTACAACGCCGATGGTGCCTTTAAGTCGGGTAGTGGGCCGCAAGAAGGCGCTGGAGATGCTGCTCACCGGGGAATTTATCTCGGCTCAGGAGGCGATGCAGTTCGGACTGGTGAATAGGGTGGTTCCCGCCGAGGAGTTGGATGATGCTGTACAGAAGCTGGCTGATACCATCTCTCAGTTTAGCCGGCGTGTCCTTGGCACAGGGAAGGAAACCTTTTATCAACAAGTTGAGATGTCGGAGCGGTTGGCCTATGCTTACGCCAGTGAGGTTATTTCGGTCAACGGGGTGATGCCCGTGGCCCGGGAGGGCATGGCCGCATTTTTGGAAAAACGAGATCCGGTGTGGCCGGAATGATTTCGCAAAGCGCAAAGCGCAGAGCGCAAAGCGTTTATTCTGAATTTTTTGATTTATCCGGCTATTCGATCTGCAGTTAGTATATATTTAGAGTCCAAATTGTAAGAGCATCCTAGCCCTTATAGATTTCTTGTCACCCGCTATGCGCTATGCGCTTTGCGCTTTGCGAAAAAGAAAGGAGAGAGGTATGTATTTGCCGAAACCATTCAAGGAGTTTGAGAGTCAATACCCCGAGATTGCTAAGCTCTATGAAGAACTGGGGGTTAAGTGCCAATCGGCCGGACCCTTGGAGGCAAAAACTCGGTATCTGGTTAACTTGGGGATTGCAGTGGGTGCGGTCTCGCCGGGGGCGGTAAAATCTCATGCCCGCAAAGCCCTAGAGAAAGGGGCTTCCGCCGAAGAACTCTATCATGCACTGCTGCTCGCGCTCACCACGATAGGATTCCCGGCAATGATAGCCGCCATCGGCTGGGTGGAAGAGGTCATAGCAGCTGAAGGAAAGTAACCGTGTTCAACCCAGAGCAAATCCAGGTGGTCTCCCAGGCGGTGGAAATTGCTGAGGACGTGACCGCCAATTATTTCAAAATCTCCACCGCCCAGTGGAAGCACGTGCGCTACGATATTCGGACCCTTGCTGAGCTTAGAGCCGAAGAGATTACGGAGTCCGCCTTTGCTCAGATCACCCGCTACGGTGGCAAACGTGACCACACCCCAGGCGGCGAGCGGTACTATGATTACTTCAAAATCTGCCTGCAGGATCACAACATAATGGCGGCGGTGGAGCGGGATGGACCGTTGGAGCTGTTCCCCCTCACAGTGTATGTGGTTACCCACGAACTGGTGCACGTGGTTCGCTTCTGCACATTTCTGCAGCGCTTTGATGCAGAACCGGTGAAGCGTCAGCAGGAGGAAGTGCGGGTGCACGAGATCACCCAGAAAGCGCTCGGCACCCTGGGCCTCTCTCATCTGGATTATGTACTGAGAGTTTACCAGAACTATGAATTCATGGAGAAGTTCAGAGATCACGGTGATATTGGCTAGCCGGGTGGTCGGTTAATTGTTTGGTCCGTCGTAGCAGCGTTAGTATTTACCTGAATCAATCTTGTGCTCATGTAGGAGCAAAGTCCCCGTTGCGATCCGCTTGGAGCTTAGCCTACTTCCACTTCTTTTATCGCGACCTGGAGGTCGCTCCTACAGCGAACTGGACTTCTAAAATCCATCATGACTTACGATTAATGACTAATGACGAGATTCACGAACCCCTTGACAAACGGCCAATGTTGATTATATACAGACAGGCCGTGCAACCAGAGGCGGTGTGCTTATCATCATCGTTCTTGGAGGTGAGAACGCGTGCCCATCTATGAATACGAATGCAGCAGGTGTCATCAGATTACTGAAGCCTTGCAGAAGTTCTCTGACCCGCCCCTGCGCACCTGTTCGCACTGCCAGGGAAGACTCAGAAAATTGATGTCCTTGAACAGTTTTCACCTCAAAGGAAGTGGCTGGTACGTTACCGATTACGCAGGCAAAAATGGTGGTAATCAAGCGAAGCCAAGCAAGAGCGAAACAAGCGATAAAGATGTAAAGGCCAGCACGTCTGAAAAAAGTGACTCTAGCAGTAAGAGTTCCTCAAAGCCGTAATTCCTGAATTCCTCAATTTCTCAATCCCGCAAACCCGAATCCTTCAATCCCTTTCGCCCACCGACAGGTAGTCCCAGGGTTGGGATGTGAATAAATGGCGGGGAAATTGGGAAATGAGGCGCCCAGGAAGGTAGAGAGCACAGCCGATGATAACGGTATCCATTGCAATGATGACATAGCCGAAGCTTGCGGGAAATTCACCCTTGATCTCTTGCTCTTCAACCAGCTTTTTCAATTGGAAGGGTTGCAGAACAACAATGTTTTTCTCTGCGTGACTGCCAAAGAGCTGCAGAGCTACCGAGGTTGGCTTGAGGTGTGGCTTTATCCAGCGAAGCAGCGGTAAGCCGACGGATTCCACCCTCAGTAAAGCCAGTTTCTCCAGCCGGCGGTCCTTGGTCACTAACCAAACAGTACGGCCGCGCCTGAAAAGGAGGTGGTTGGCAAAAACTGCCTGGGGAATGCCAAAACGGGCCTGGAGAAACCCCAACAAATGATTTCTTTCAGAATTCTCTACGAACTTTGGCCAGGAAGAACCCCACTGTATCGAGCTGGTGGGGGTAGATGCGCCAGCACTGCTTGATGGAGGATGCATAGGTTGTCTCCTTCCACTGGTTCAGACCGGGACTGTGCGGCACCTCTAGGGTAATGGGCTGGACTTTTGCCGGCCTGTTTTCCAAAAGGAACTGAATTACGCTTTCATTTTCATCCGGGTTGTAGGTGCAGGTGGAATAAACCAGAGAACCACCCGGCTTAAGAAGATCAAAACCCCTGAGGAGGAGATCGCCCTGCAGTCCGGGCAGCTTTTTGCCAGGCTGGGCTGGCTGCCGAAGAGTACCATTTGCTCCGGTGCGTAATGTCCCCTCGGCCGAACATGGTACATCCACCAGGACTCGGTCAAATGCATATCTTTTGGGAAAATGCTGGCCGGGATAACGCACAGTGACGGTGTTGGTAACTCCTAACCTCTTCAGATTGGCGTGGAGAGGGATGAGACGCTTTGCACTCCTGTCGTTGGCCACGATTAATCCTCTATTTCTCATAAGCTGAGCGAGCAAACTCGTCTTGCTGCCCGGAGCGGCACACAGATCGAGAACCAAGTCACCGGTTCTCGGTGCAAGGACGAGACCAGCCAACACCGACGAGAGGGCCTGAGCATGGAGGTGGCCTAAGGAAAACTCAAGAAGGTAGCCAGGCTGGGCAACATTATCGGCACGAAAAACCATGGCGACGGATTCTTCTGGTACCAGAAAGACACCACTTTTCTCCAGTCTCAAGCGGACTTCGGTTGCAGAGCCTTTTAACGTATTGATGCGCAGGTGCACCGGTAGGGGGTCAGAAAGCTTCCTGCAGAAGGCAGCGAAGTCTGGAATGATTTTGGCGTAGGTGGAAAAGAGTTCTTTAGGGGTTTGGCCGGGCATGGGGATCGTTGGTAACTCAGAATTTGGTATGCAACATGTGGATTTCGGAATGCAGATTGTTCCTTGTTTTCACCTGTATTAAACGAGCACATACAGTGAACATACAAGAGATTCACCATGCAGTAGTCAAAGCCAAGGAATCATTGCTCTGCACATCTATAGGTCGTTGTGATCCTCTCGATGCGAGGAGTCGGGTGCCAGTCGGGGATGGTCAACACCCGGTGGCGTCTGCGCATGACGCAGACGGGCTACGATCCGCACAACCACGCCAAGCAGGATGACAGCGCTGATCAAGATGATCAGGTTGGAGGCAAAGAAGGTAAGGATGAACTGGTGCGGATGGCTAAGGTTATAGGAGGCTAGGCAAAGATTGATCCCCAGAATAAGGAAAAAGATGGCCAGTAAACCACTGGCAGTGCTCATGGTCCACCAGACCACTTTCCTCACCACGGTACACTCCCTCCTTCTTCTTGACCGCTGCTGACCGCCACCTGGTTTTGCCGTTGCGGCAAGATAAAGTAAAAGGTATTGCCATACTTCTGGGGCTCCACTCCCACCTCACCCCCGTGGATCTCGATTATATGTTTGACAAAGTAAAGGCCGTGACCTGTGCCGACCTTGATGTCGCTTCCTGGGCTCCGGTAACCTTCATCGAAAAGCCTATCACTCTCATCAACAGGTATGGGTTTGCCGGTGGTGAAAACGGTGAACTTGACCCCATTTATCCCCTGGCCAAAATAGTCTTTCAAGATCTTTTTGCCATATGAGACAAACTTAACACTATAGCCGAACTCGTCCTCGATCTCCTCAGTATATTTGACCGCGTTGGAAAAGAAATTATCGTAAACCTGAGCCAGGAGGCCCTTGTCAACCACCAGCTCCAGGAGTTCGTCGGAAACTTCTTCCAAGCGGTTGTCCACCTTGATATTTTTTTGTTTGAAATGCGGCAAATAGCCTGCCAAAGTGGGCTCGATAATTTCCGTTCTGAAATTACACCGCTGCTTGCGAAGCACATAGGTGCCGTGCCGGAAGTGGTCACGGCGCAGCAAGGTTTCCAGATAGAGGCTGGAGCGCTCGTAGTGCCTCTCCATCTCCTTTCTCGATTCATCTAAAGTCTCGATGTTGTTCCCCAGCGCGTTGTAGATTTCGCGCAGTTTTTGACAGGTCCGATCATCAATCTCTGGGCAGAACGATACCAGCTCGCGGACCTTTTCCTGTATCTCAACGTTGTTTTGAATGCTCCGCAGGAGCTTTTTTAGAAAGAGACGGTAGTAGAGATTAGGAGAGATTACATTGTGATCGATATCCGCGACCAGTTGGTTGATGAATTTGATATGGTGCAGATTCTGATGGATTAGCTGCTTTTGATGCAGGTTATAGCCGATTCGGTTGGTGAACTTCTCGAGGAAAAAGCGTTGCTGCTCGTTAATTTTATCCGCTGGGAATAATTCAAACATGCCAAGTATGCCTTTTACATGTTGGAAGGGCAAAAGCTCGCCCACCGCCCTGTTTCCTCGAATGGGAATGACATATGAGTGCTCGGTAAAGTAAGGATTTTCCTGGACGACGATCTCCGGATTGGCAGCGGAGAAATCCTTTTCAAGGCCGTTGGCGCTGGAACAGACTAGGCCTAATGTCTCGCCATCTTCAACCAACAAGTAAAGCCGGGCATCGAGATCGAAGAATTCTTTGGGCACTAAGGTGCAAACGAGATAGAGGCTATCCAGGGCGGTATATTCCTGAGCCAGATCAAAAAAAGAGGCGAAGGCCTCTTCTTGAAGACGTTCGAAGTTGTACTGGGTATAATTCTCGAGCTTCTCCCTGACCCTCTCGCGCACTCTTTCCATTTTACTTCGGCCCATTGCTTCCTCTGTAATCTTTTGAGCTCAGGGGTATGAGACTTGTTTTTCAACGCTACCCCGGATTGAGTTACATAAGGTGCTCACACAATACGAGCCGATATTCCATAGAAATCTCTCTAGATAGCCTTTGTTATAAAGTCACAGGGGGAGGATTTCAAGTCTTAATCGGTGTATTTACTAGGCGGAGGGATACCAGAGAGGGGTTAGCCAAAGCATTCTATGTTCGATGGCGAGTTCTAGGAACAGGCAGGGTTATTATCAGAGTGACTTGCTGGTCACAGCCGTTTTTGATGACCACGTTACCGCCATGTTGGGAGATGATCTGCTGGGAGAGGGGAATTCCGACTCCGCCGTCGAGGGCGGGCTCTCGGTAGAATGGAAAGAATAGTTGGCAGTCATTGAGAGGTTTGGGATTGAGGCTGTTACCATTGATCTCAATGACCACATGTCGATGGTTGAGGGTGGTAGAAATGGTGAGTTCGCTGCCTGCCGCCATGCCTCGTATCATGGTTTCAACGATGGAACGGAGGCTCTCTTCTATCAGGTACCGATCTAGCTCTATCTCGGGTATCGTCCTGCTCATATTGGTGGTGAGCTGAATTCCCGTATGATGGAAGTGGTGGTGTAGTTGCTTGAGGACTTTGGTCAATATCTCGTTGATATCGCTCGGCACTGTCTGCAAACGGATTCGCTTGAAGCTGCTCAAAACTCGATTGAGGATCTCCTCCAGCCGGGAAACCTCCTTCACAATAACATCTAGGTGGGCGCGGTTGGGGTCGTTTGAAGCCATTCGCCGGTCGAGCAAGCGAGCAAAACCACCAATGGAGGTGAGCGGGTTGCGAATCTCATGGGCAACGCTTAGGGACATGTCATTGAGCACTTTGATTCTTTCGGTGAGCACCAACTGATCTTCCAGGTACTTTCTATTGGTGATATCAAAAACGAAGCCGTCAATACAATACAGTCCCGTGTTGCGTTTGACCGGAATGGTATGGTTGATGATGTGACGCACCGTGCGCTCGCGGTGAATAATCCGGTACTCAAGGGTAAAACTTTTCCCCTCTTTCAAGTACCGTTCTCGGCTAATCTGCACACGTTGTCGGTCCTCAGGATGGATATGTCGGTCCCAGAAGAACTGGTCCTGCTGGATTTCCTCGTCAGTGTAACCAAAGACCTTTAGACAATAAGGGCTTATGTAGATGGTGCTGAGCTGGCAGTCTAGGCTATAGGCCACCAGTGGCGCATGTTCGAAAAGGCGGCGGTACCTTTGTTCACAATCTTCCGGCTCTGAAGTGCGATGGAGAGCATCAAAATCGCTGAGGTTGGGGCTTCCGTGCCGCGGGGATCTCATCAGACTTTCCCTGAAACCAACTTCAGTGTGATCGACTGTAGACCATGGCGTATATATGTACTAGCGGCGGAGTGTAAAATATTTTTCATTAATTCTCAAGAAAAAAATGCAAAAAATGTCGAAAAAACCAAATTTTATCATCCACAAAATTTTTGACATTTTATTGACACTCATCGGCGCTGATGTGTCAAGAGTAAGTGGACGTATCTATCGCTCTGTACATCATTTCATCCTCACTAGGCAGCATCCCTATCCCATCCCTTTGCCCTGCTGGCTCATCCGGCTAGGCTGTAGTGACCACGGACACCCGACAACAACCTAGGTATAGTTGGAGTTGTTTGACTTTAACGGACCATCTTTGTTAGAGGTTTAGTTGGGTTTTTGAGGTGATTTCGGGGTACGTGAGCCAGATTGGAAGGAGAATGAAACATGACTGTGGCAAGGATCATCGGCACCGGCTCATATCTTCCGGAGCGGGTTCTTTCTAATTTTGATCTTGAAAAGATGGTGGATACCTCTGATGAGTGGATCCGCAAGCGCACTGGTATCAGAGAGCGGCGGCTAGCTCAGTCGGATCAAAGTGCTTCTGACTTGGGCAAGGAAGCAGCTTTGCAGGCTCTGGTTCAGGCAAAAATGGAGCCAGACGATCTAGATCTCCTGGTGATGGCTACCATCACCCCTGATACCTGCTGTCCCTCTGGCGCGAATTGGCTGGAGAAGAAGATCGGTGCCAGACGTGCCGTTTCGTTTGATGTCACAGCTGCCTGCTGCGGCTTTATTTTTGGCCTTTCCGTGGCAGAGCAGTATCTCAAGAACGGCACCTATGCCAATGCAATGGTGGTGGCCGCCGAAGTAATGAGCCGGACGGTAAACTGGCAGGATCGTAGTTCCTGTATTCTTTGGGGTGATGGGGCAGGGGCTGCAGTGCTAGATACTCGGAGGGTAGATGGCGGTGAGATCTTGTCTACCATCCTCCACACTGACGGCTCTCAAGGGGAAAACCTTCTCATGCCAGGCGGCGGCTCAAGAACTACCCCCATCAGTCATGAAAGCGTGGAACGGGGGCTCCACTATTTGCAACTCATTGAAGCACCAACCACCTTTCGGGTGGCTGTGGAGCATTTTACCATGGCCTGCGAAAAAGCCCTGGAAGCAAACGGATTAGCCGCTGATCAAATTGCTTTGTATATACCCCATCAGGCCAATATTCGAATCATGCGGGCCATGGCCAGAAAACTCAAGGTTTCCATGGATCGCATCTTTGTAAACATCGACCGTTACGGCAACATCTCCTCGGCGAGTATGGCAATCGCCCTTGATGAGGCCAGACGGCAGGACCGCATTAAGAGGGGAGATCTCGTGCTTCTCTGCGGTTTTGGGGGTGGTCTAACCTGGGGCAGCAGCCTAATTCGTTGGTGAGGCCCGCACCCGGATCAAGGTACCGTTCATTGTTGGACAGTTAGCGCTGCGGGGCCAACATAATCTCGGTGTCCTCTGTGATTACACTCCCTACCCTTTTCCTCGAGGAGGTGTACCATGGCTGCTTTTACCTATCTTTTTTCAACCCTGAAAATTGGAGAGCTCACAGTAAAAAACCGTCTAACGATGGCGCCCCTCTACCTCGGTTATGCCGGCGAGGGTGGGACGGTGAGCAACCTGTTACTGGATTACTACACCGCGATGGCGCAAAGCGGTGTAGCGTTAGTGGTGGTGGAAAATGCCACTGTCGACCACCCCACTGGTAGTGGTTCCAACCGAACAATACGAGCCGACACTGACGACAACTTGGATGGGCTCGCTGAACTCGCTGCCACCGTAAAGAAGGGAGGTGCCAAGGTCTGTTTGCAGATTAATCATGCTGGACGTTTTGCCGGTGTACCAGAGTCGGTGGCGCCTTCTGCTGTGGAAACATTTGGTCGTATACCCATGGCCCTGAGCAAAAAGGAAATGGGAGAGATAGCAGACAAGTTTGCCAGCGCCGCTCTCAGAGCGAAGAAAGCCGGATTCGACATGGTGGAACTGCATGGCGGCACCGGCTATCTGCTGGCCCAGTTCGTCTCGCCGAGGACCAACAAGAGAGGGGATGAATACGGCGGTTCTCTAGAAAATCGCCAACGGTTCCCCTTGGAGGTGGTGGCCACTGTAAAGGAATTGGTTGGAGATTATCCGGTGGGCTATCGATTCTTGGCGGACGAATGGTTGCCTGATGGTCTGAAACTGAGAGAGTCATCTCCGTTTGCCAAAGCTCTGGCTGCTGCCGGGATTGCATATCTTTCAGTTATGGGTGGGACGTATGAGTCCTTTTTCTTACCGGAAATTGTAGAAAAATCGAAAGAAAAAGGTTACATGGTTGACCTCGCTGCAGCAATCAAAAAGCACGTTAACGTTCCAGTTATAACCGCTGGCAGGATTGACAGCGGCGAGCTTGCTGAACACGTCATAGGCAGCGGCCAGGCAGATTTGATTGGTCTGGCGCGGGTTCTGTGGACGGACCCGAAATGGCCTGAAAAGGTGAAGCAGGGAAAAGAGAGTGAGATACTGCACTGCGACCCGGAGTGCGACACCTGTATACAGTTGGTGATGAAGGGCAAGCCTGCCTTCTGCGTCCGCTGGCCGCACGAAAAAATGCGAGCATGGAAGGAGAAGTTCGTGTAGGTAGTCAGATCCAATATAGCTGGCGAAGGCTGTCAATATCCGGTGCTTCGGGAATTTCCCAGCCCTCAAGCTCCAACCATGTAAAGTTCAATGCACAACCGGTCTTCGGATTTACCGTTTCGTTAGATTCGATATGAGGATTTTTTGCTATGACCACTGATCTTTTAGCTCATCGCATCTGTTTAGTCACCGGGTCAAGCCGTGGGATCGGATTAGGAATTGCCCGGTCCCTTGCTGCGAATGGGGCCACAGTCGTGCTGCATGGCAGGGATGAGGACGCACTGCGTACATCCCTGGCTAGTTTACCCGAAACGACGAAGCACAGCTTCATTGTCGCTGATCTAAGTTCGGCTAAAGGTACGCGAAACCTGGTTGACGGCTTCCTCCAGTTGGAAGAAAAACTGGATGTGCTCATTCACAGTGCAGGAATTCTGGGCCCTAAGACTCCTTTGGCTACCTATCCGGAGGGAGATTGGGATGAAGTCCTTTGGATCAACCTCACCGCTCCATTTCTCATCACCCAGGCGCTGCTGCCAGCTCTGAGAAAGGGTGACCAGCCATCGGTGATCTTTATATCCAGCGGGGTCGGCAAAAAGGGTCGTGCTGAATGGGGCGGTTACGCAGTGAGCAAATTCGGGGTGGAGGGAATCACTCAGGTGTGGGCCGCTGAGTTGCAGCAAGAGGGCATCAGGGTGAACGCGGTAAATCCGGGAGGAACTCGTACCCAGATGCGGGCCGCCGCCTATCCCCAAGAAGACCCACTAACCCTACCAACTCCGGAGGAAATCGCCCCAGTCTTTGTCTGGCTGGCCAGAGTCGATACCCAGATTACCGGACAAAGTCTGGAGGCCAGAGACTGGATAGCGCGGGATCCGGCCGTCTAGCGAGAGCTGTTCTCTCCATGTTGTGCTACTGTGTTGAGATTACACTATATTTTCCTCTTGGAATCAAAGGCTTATGGCGAAAATTCCCGTAGTTGACCTGAGTGAATGCATCGAGTGTGAATGCTGCGTGGAGATTTGTCCCGAGGTTTTCAGAACCAGTGAAGCCATGGGCTACATCGAGGTGGTTGAACTTGAAAAATACCCCGTGGGAGCGGTACAGGATGTCATTAACTTTTGCCCAACCGATTGCATTAGCTGGGAAGAGGAATAGTGCGGTGTCCAAGCGCTAGCAGCCATGAGAAGATGTATGCTGGTTTGAGATAGATGAAATGAGGGTAATCAGTTATGGGCTCTGGATGATTTCTGCTAAATCAGCGGGCCTGAAGTCGAGTTTTTTGAATAGCTTCCTTTCAACCCCCTTGGCTATACTGAAATTTTCCCGGATGAGCAGGGAGAGTCTCTGATTATCCCTGCTGTACCTTTGTAGAATGTCATCCATCCGCTCTTGTAGGCTGACCACGGAGGTGTGTAGGACTCTTTTGTCGGCATAGTAAACAATTTCCTTCTCTGGATACACTCCATCGGGAGAGTTACCTCTCAACCACACGTGCTCGCCAACAATATCGGCGATTTCATCAAACTGGTGCTGCAGGCATATCTCCCTTCCCAGAGCGGCGTGGTCGCCACCGGTCTCTATACATTGAGTCTTGCCGATGTCATGCAGCAGCGCTCCTGCTATTGCCTTTTCCAGGGAAATGTGGACACCGGATCTAACAAGCCCCTGGGAGATAACTCTGACAATCTCGGCGACCACAACGCTGTGTTCTCTGATGTTGAGCAACATCTGGTACTGGTCCATCAGAACATAGCACTCTTTTTCTGTTGGTATCATGAGGTAGTTTTCCTTCCCGGCATCATGTTACACATAATAATGCTGATAAAGGATACCAGCAATGCGATCCAGAAAACAGCCTCAACCCCCTTGCCGATGGACTGGCGGACCACATTTAGAGATGTGCTGGAAAGCGACGCCACCATTTCCGGCCGGAGGAATTCCTGAAGATTCTGGGAGAGCTGGACTGCCAGGTCTGGCGGAATCTCTGAGTGCAAAGGAGAATTCATGAGGGTCTTAATGGCTTTATCGATGTAATGAGACACCAGGGCGCCAGAGATCCCTATGCCTACGGTGCCGCCCAGGGTTCTGGCAAATTGTTGCGATGACGTGGCAACCCCCAGATCACTCTCAGAGAGACTGTTCTGCACTTTCAACAAGGTAGCAACGGATACGAAGCCCATGCCTATGCCAATTGGACAAACCACTGCACTAAAATAGATGAGACCTGTGGTCGGCTTGAAGGTTAGGGTGAGAGCAATACTGATACACATGAGGAGCGCTCCGGCCACGCATGATAGTTTTTCTCCAAGTCGGTTTACGACCTGGCCGCAAACAAGGGCGCCAGCTGACCACCCCAAACTTAGGGGGACCATTACGAGACCCAACTCCGCGGCGGTTCTTCCCAGGGTGCCTTGAACGAAGAGGGGCAGGAATGCCAGAAGGGAAAAAATCGCAAAACTGCTGAAAAAAACGGCCCCGTTCGGCAGGGTAAAACCAGGTGTCCGGAAAAAATGGAGGGGCAGGATTGGTTCTGCGGCCCGCCGTTCGACATGCCAGAAAACAAGGCCGGCGAGGAGTGCAAGCATAAATAGGCCGATGGGCTGCGGAGAAAGCCAAGTGTGAGCTTCACCCAAAATGAGAAAACCGGACAACAGCGCTAGAATGCAAGTGCTCAAGGCTATAGCGCCGAGGTAGTCGACAGCTGCATCCCTTTTCTTTTGCCGTGATTCCTGGAAATACCTCACAATAAAGAAAACTGCCAGGCTGCCAACGGGTACATTAATGTAAAAGACCCACGGCCAGGTCAAATAGGTGACAATAAGGCCTCCCAGCAACGGGCCCATAACACTTGAAACTCCCCAGACAAAGCTGATAAGGCCCATCATCCTGCCGCGTTGTTCCGGAGCAGATACCTCGGACACCACGATATAGGCGAGAGCAAAATTGCCGCCCGCCCCAATTCCCTGCAGGGCTCGCAAGAGCACGAGCTGGGGCATGCTGTTCACCAGACCGGCAAGCAAGGAGCCAATGAGAAAAGCTCCTACAGCCAGGACAAAGAGCTTTTTGCTGCTGTAAAGGTCGGCCAGTTTGCCGAACAGAGGCAAAGCAATGGTCCTGGTTAGCATGTAGGCTGAAAATACCCAGCTATAGAGTTCCAGTCCACCCAGGTCGGCAACGATGGTGGGCATTGCCGCCCCGATGATGAGAGCATCCAGCGCGCCCAAAAAAACCGCCAGCATGGCAGCGACGAGCACGAGAACTCGAGATGTATGTACCGTTTCTCCTGACACAAGTCTGGTATGTATCTTGGAAGTTGTTCGGCTCCAGTTGATCTGGCTAGATGGAAGCCCTGCCATGAGGGTTTTGTTTCTGAAAAGCCTTTGCAAAAAAGACCGGAGGGCCTAATATACCAGGTAAGAGCTCTGGGGTCAGCTATGAGTTTCACGCTTTGGGTATAACGATAAAACCCATACAGGCTGAGTGCTGGTGGCCGAGTGCGTTACGCCAGAAAGAGGAAGGCACCGTTGGTTAGCGCAGCAAGCTCTAACTGGCAAACTGGCGCAACCGGCTCAAGGGGCAAGCAAGCCAGGTACATAATGTTCCAAGGAATCTCTGGGCAACGGCATGGAAGCTGAGAAATGGAATAAGGCGATCATCCACCTAGATATGGATGCCTTCTATGCTGCTGTTGAAGTTCTGGACAATCCATCATTGAAAGGAAAACCGGTTGTTGTCGGCGGCGGCAAAAAGAGAGGTGTGGTTTCATCGGCCTCTTACGAGGCCCGGAAGTTCGGCGTCCATTCGGCTCAGCCAGTTGCCACGGCAATGCGGCTGTGTCCCCCTGGGATTTTCCTGCCGGTGAGGATGCAGAGGTACAGAGAGGTCTCTCAGCAGGTCTTTGAAATATTTCACCGATTCAGCCCGCTGGTTGAACCCCTCTCCCTGGATGAAGCCTTTCTGGATCTAACGGGCTCCACCCGCCTTTTCGGCTCCGTTGTGGAGGTTGCCAGAAAGATCAAGCAGCAGGTAGCTGCAGAGACGGGGCTCACGGTCTCTGCAGGCGTTGCTCCTTCCAAGTTTGTGGCGAAGATCGCCTCTGACATTCAGAAGCCCGATGGCCTTACCATTGTGCCGCAGAAGAAAGTAAGGGAGTTTCTCAATCCTCTCCCCATAGAGAAGCTGTGGGGAGTGGGGAAGACAACCCGCAAAACCCTCTCTCAGCTTGGGGTCAAGACCATAGGTGACCTGAGCCGTCTTCCTTCTGAGCTTCTGGTCAAGAGGTTGGGAAAACAGGGACTGCACCTACACCTCCTTGCTACAGGGGTGGACGAGCGGGAGGTCCAATCAGAGCGCCAGGTGAAATCCATCGGCCACGAGGAAACCTACCCCGAAGATATCCGGGACATGACCTCGGTGAAAAAAGAACTCCTTTCCCTTGCCACTCGGGTGGCCCGGCGGCTTCGTCGCAATAATTTTATTGGCAGGACCATCACCCTGAAGGTGAAATACCAAGATTTTGTTCAGATTACCCGCTCAATTACTCTTCCGGAACCGAGTGATGACGGCAGGGAGATTTTCCAGAATTGCTGCGACCTGTTGAGAAAGACCGAGGTGGGGAAAAGGCCGGTGAGGCTCCTTGGCATATCTGTGTCTCAACTCAGTATGTTTGATGAAGAGGAGCAACTTGCCCTGTTCAACCAGATTGAGGTGGGAGAGAAGAGGAAGAAGTTAAACCGAGCTCTGGACACCATTTCCGATAAATTCGGCGAGGAGGCCATAGTGCCGGGGACCCTTCTCGAGTCGTAGAGCATTGGTTCACCGGCTTAAAAAGCTCATACCACAGACAAATGGAGAGCAAATAAGGAGTAGGCAGCGGGCAGCAGGCAGGAAAGAGTGGACGGTAAATGGTAGACGGTTAATGTTAGTGTCCGTAGTCCGCCTGCCCCGTGGAATACGAACTCTATTCCATTGGGGTGGCTAGTCGCCTCTAGTCAAATTCGTCATTCCGGAATCCAGAAGACAAGATGCAATTGGATACCTGATCTCGGCTTCGGTTCGTCCGGTATGACGATTGTTACCATCTTTGGTTTTTCAAGCGCTATTGACGACTAATCTTGCAACGGACAACGGACAACAAACAACGGACGCCGCCAGAGTTGAGCGGGCAGAGAGCGAATTAAGAGAAAACGTCCAAATGACCAACGATACATGAGAAATGAGCCCTGACTGGCTGGTGCTGTTAAGATGGAAGACCTGCTTGAAACTCTCAGGATAAATGAGGAAATTGCTCAGAAGTTCTTTGAGATCGAGGTAAGTATTTTATCAATCCTCAATTTCAGGGATCTTTTTGAAAGACTGCTGACAGAAATTAGGCAAAAGTTTGGCGTACCCTATGTGTGGATATCAATGATCGAAAAGAGTGAGGTCTCCGACCTGATGCAAACCCTGGAGTCCTCGAAGATCCTCAAGGAGCGCTTGAATGTAATCGACCGGAATACGTTTTTGAACCTTATTGAAAACAGGGCAAAACCGATCCTCATTAGCGGTGATCTCAAACCCTATCATCAACTCCTTCCTCAAGGACAGATGTACTTTATTCGCTCCATTGCCATCGCCCCGATAACCCTCGATGGCGAAATTATTGGCAGTTTGAACCAGGCAGATATTTCCAGACTCCGTTACCGACCCGGAATGGACACGCGTCTGCTTGAACAGCTCGCCGTCAAGGTGTCAATCTGCCTGTCCAACGTTACCGCGCATGAAAAACTGAGATGGCTCGCTGGGAGCGATCCGCTTACAGGTTTGCTCAATCGCAGGGTGATGGAAACGGTGCTGCGACGAGAATACAAGCGAGCCGCACGATACAAGTCCTCTCTGACGCTGGCGTTTCTGGACCTGGATGATTTCAAGGCGGTGAACGATCAATATGGACACGACCGCGGCGACGAATTATTACGCTATGTTGCCGCAACGCTCAAGGAGATGACCCGGGACAGCGATGTTGTTTCCAGGTACGCTGGGGATGAATTCGTAATAATCCTTCCGGGTACCAGCACACGCGAGACTCACCTTCTGATCCAACGGTTGCAGGATTACTTTCGAAAAAATCCCATGGATGCAGATGGTGAGACAATACCAGTTGCTATCAGTTTTGGACTTTCCTCAATAGGAGATGCTGGAGTCAATGACCCTACTTCTCTACTGAGAAAGGCAGATGAGATGCTCTACAGCGCCAAAAAGCGCAAGCAGGAAGATGGTCTTGAGACCGCTGACTGACGTCTCCGCTTGCTTACCTTTTTCCCCTGCGGATTTGCCCGCCACTCAACAACCAACCCAGCATGATCCCAGGAAGAGTATGGATTTTTTTAAACCTCGTTTTTTTCAGCCGATAGGCCACCACAGTTGAGGGCTGGCCCGTTCGCCGCCCGGTCGTCAGTTCCAGGCTATGGCAAACCGGTCCTCTTCGCCTTCAACCGCTTGCCGGGCGGCTCGCATGGCGGGCAGGCACGCCCATCTTCACGGTCTCACCGCGGAGTTACGTGACTGATGCTGGCTAGGTGATCTGGTGGACCTCGAGAATTCGTATCCGATATTTCAGAGTTCTTCCGGCGAGGGGATGGTTGAAATCAAGGACAAAATGATCTTTCTGGATGTCTCCTACGAAACAAAGACCTTTTTGGCCAGGTTTTATTTCCACCTTCAGGAGCGTTCCTTTCCTGAGTTGCTTGCCCTTGGGAAATTCTTCCAGTGGCACCCGGAGGACTCGGGACTGATCAAACTCACCGAAGGCTTCCCCAGGCTGAAGCTTAAATTCCCTTTCGGCTCCAGGATTAAGCCCAACAATTTCCTCCTCAATTTTGGTAAAGACCTCACCCGAGCCAAACTTAAAAACCAGGGGATCCTTTCTGTTGGTGCCGAGCACTCTTGTGCCTGACTCCAGGAAGGCGTCATATTCCATGGTTACATACGTTCCGGGACCAACCTGCGGCATGGGCACATCCTTGTAAGCTGTTTTCAGATGATCCTTGATGAAATCTCTGCCAAAAAGATAATCCCTAATTATAACGAATTAGTCCGGCCATGTGAACTACGAATGTATTGCCAAACTGGGGCTCGCAGGAATTTCGAAATGTGGAATGTGGATCTCAGAATGCAAACAGCGAAGTCATGGCACAGAGAATCCAAACCTCCTGAATTCCTGGATCTATGCTGGAGTCTCCTTTGGCTGCGGTTGACTCCATGGCTGTGAAAAGAGATAATGCCTAGAATTCGACACATTCAGTGAGATGGTCTCCTACTCCTGCTGGAGGTGGGTTATGCGAAGGATATTGGCAACATGGTTGGCGGCAATGATGATTTTTATGGTGACAATGGCGCTCGGTCAACAGGATGAATTTGAAGACGAGATGAGGAGCCAACAAGAGCAATGGGAATCACTCACCAAGGAAGGGGAGGACGTATTTCTTGAGACTGAGCAGAGTTGGAATCAAATGCTCAGGGAACAGCAAGCAGCTTGGGAGCGCATGGTGGCCGAGATCAACCGCATTTGGTTGGATAGCCTCACCACCACCAAAAAAGAGTGGGTGGATTACAGTGATCAGTACTCCACTCGGTCCTATGTCAACTTTGAAAAAGGGGATATGGTTCTGGCCACCATGCTCAAAGCCAGTGAAACTCGTACCGCTGCATTGGGCAAAGAGAGGATCAGGAGGCAGTTGGCGAAAGTCCTCTCCTCCAACAACCCCTCGGGACGTTCCATTCTGGCTGGGCAGATTGTCGATAGCCAGGGACGGCCGGTAACACCAGAGACCCTGGACCGCTATCTCGAAAGAGATGTGTTTCCTCAACTCCGGCGGGATTCAAAACCTATTACGGGCAGAGATGGGGTGCCGCGCTACAAGGTCTCTGTTCCCCTCAAGTTGATTCCCAATCATACCATGGTACGAGCCCGACCCTACATTCCCGAGGTGAGCCGCCAGGCCCAGAGATTTCGGCTGCGGCCGGAGTTGGTAATGGCAGTAATTCACACTGAGTCCTATTTCGATCCCATGGCGCGCTCCCATGTTCCAGCCTATGGACTCATGCAATTGGTACCCATCTATGGGGGAAGGGAAGCGTATAGATATGTCTACGGAAGAGATCGCGTCCTTCCTGCAAGCTACCTCTATCAACCGACAAATAATATCGAGCTAGGAGCGGCCTACCTCAATCTCCTTATCTACAAACATTTTGCCACTGAACGCAATCCGCTGAAAAATCTCTATCTGTCAGTATGTGGGTACAACTGGGGACCCACCTCCATTCACCGCAAGATCATCCGCCGCTATCCCACCTCCACCATGAGTCCAGAGCAGCTCTACCAGGTGCTCCGGCAGCGGACTCCGCAAGAAACCCGTGACTATCTACAACGGGTAACACAACGGATGGGGATGTATCAGCCACTCTTCAAAGGATGATCATAGCTGGATGAGTCGGAGCTTTCAGAGGGTTCCTCATGGGTCACGGCCTATCAAGCGATCCGTGTATGTTTACCTTTCTCCGGCGGCCGCTTTGGGGTACTCCGACTTTGCCACAAGGGCGCCCGTGGGACAAATGGCAGCGCAGGCACCGCAGTGGTGACAGGGAAAATCGGCGGGATCTCCGCTACCGATAAAGGCGATCACGGTGTCGATGCCCCGCTTGGCAAAGGTCAAAAGATTGTGGTCATTTTTTTTCCGGCAAACGTCAACGCACTTGCCGCAAAGCACGCAGCGGAATGGATAGTAGGTGAAGAACGTAAGGTCGACTTCTTCTTCGACGTCCCGGGCAAGGAGCTCCAGGGGCCGCGGGTTCAAACCGACCTTGAGGTGCTTAGCGGTGCGGATTAATTGGCAACTGCCCTTGACCGGACAGACCTTTGCGTCGCAGTGGTGTACGGACATGAGCAGCTTGAAGGATGCGCGTTGAAGGCGTCTCACCGGTTGAGTGTCGGTCCGTACCACCAAACCCTCGCGGACTTTCTCAGCACATGAGGCCACCGGCCGGTCAATGTCGTCAATCTCTACAAAGCACAATCTGCACGAGGCGTGGGGGTGCGTCCTCGTCTTCATGAAACACAAATTGGGGATGAAAATCCCGTTTTCGAGACATGCCTGGAGAACGGACTTTCCTTGTTCAGCCTGAATCTCTTTTTCGTCGACAATGAGTTTGACCATAATCACTGTCTCTGCACGATGCGGAGAACTAATCCAGCACTGGCAAAAGGAAGGTTAAGCCAGCTCCACTTCCCCCCTCAGCCGGAATATTGGCATGGTGGCATGAGGGCTCAGAAGAGTATGCAACATACGATATGAACACTTTATCTATCCATCATGCCAAAAACGGCGCAAAAGCAAGGGTGCCACAGAGTTTATGACCTCAGGTGGTTACGAGGGCTGCGCAACGGTGGACTACTCTCCTGCCGGTTTTTTCTCGGGGGTGCGCTCAATGATGGGGGCCAGCTCCGGCGGCGAAACCTTTAGCACCGCATCGTATTCCGGGGGACAGACCACCATACATTCCCCGCATTTCACACAAAGCTCCTGGTCGATGGCCTTCTTCCTCCCTCTGGTTGTAAAAATGGCTTCCACCGGGCAACAGCCTACACAGACTTCGCATCCCCGGGCGCACTTTTCGAGGACGATGTAGAAGGCGGTAAGGGTCCGACACTTCAGGGCCGGACACCGCTTTTCCCTGACGTGCGCCTCGTATTCATCAAGGAAATATCTGAGCGAAGTGAGTACCGGATTGGGGGCGGTTTTCCCCAGCCCACAAAGGGACCCATTCTTGATGTCCTGGCTTAGCGTTTCCAGAAGCTTCAAATCCTGCTCCCTCCCCTCGCCCTTGGTGATACGGTCCAAAATATCGAGAAGATGGCGGGTTCCGATTCGGCAAAAGGTACATTTGCCGCAGGATTCCTTCTGGGTGAAGTCGAGGAAATACCGAGCCACGTCCACCATGCAGCTGTCTTCGTCCATCACCACCATGCCGCCGGAGCCCATCATCGCCCCTGCTTCAGTAAGGGAATCGAAGTCGATGGGGGTGTCGAGAAAATCTTCCGGTAAACAGCCTCCGGAGGGTCCGCCGATCTGTACCGCCTTGAACCCTTTTTTGTTGGGGATTCCGCCGCAGACGTCGAATATGAGCGTCCGCAGGCTTGTTCCCATGGCAATTTCCACGAGCCCTGGGTGCTTGACGTTGCCGACCACGGAGAAAATGGCGGTGCCAGGGCTGCTTTCGGTACCAATGGTTCGAAACCACTCCACGCCTTTCTTGATGATTGATGGTACCGAGGAGAGGGTCTTTACGTTATTGACTACGGTGGGTTTTCCCCAAAGGCCTTTTTCCACCGGGTAGGGCGGGCGGTACTGTGGCATTCCACGGTTTCCTTCAATCGACTGGATAAGCGCAGTTTCCTCGCCACAAACAAAGGCCCCAGAACCCTGGAACACGGAGACCTCAAGATTGAACGGTGTCCCCACAATGGAAGACCCCAAAAGAGAGAGCTCCTCAGCGTTCTGGATGGCTCGTTTTATGGCCTTTACCGCGAGGGGGTATTCCGCCCTGATATAGACAATGGCCTGGTTTGCTCCAACGGCGTAAGCGCAAATTGCAAGGCCTTCCAGCAACTGATGGGGATTGCTTTCGAGAATGGTGCGATCCATGTAGGCGCCGGGGTCCCCTTCGTCACCGTTGCAAATGACAATTTTCCCGTCGGTTTCGGCGGTTCTTGCAAGTCTCCACTTGCGCCCGGTGGGGAAGCCGGCGCCGCCCCTGCCGCGCAGACCCGAGGCCTCGATTATTTCAACGATCTTGTCGGGCTCAGCACCCAGCGCCTGAACCAACCCGGAATACCCACCCTCACCGATGTATTGATAAATGTCGTCAGGATCGATGAGACCACAGTGTTCCATCACCAGTCTTTGTTCCAGATTGAACCGCGCAAAGTCCATCACCGCAGGAATCAGGTCGTTTTGCTCCATGGCGCCCAGGACGTATTTGAGAACGGGATCGTTCTCTCCCAGGTAAGCTCTCACCAGTACCCGCGCCCTGTCAGCGTTGATTCGGAAATAACAGATGGGCGGAAACCCGGTGGCTGGATGATCAATTACCACCAACGGCTCCGCGTAGCAGTGGCCGATACAGCCAACGGGAACGATCCGGGCCTCAATGGATTTACGGGAGAGTTCTTCTTCGAAGGCCTGCTTGGTTTCGGCCGCCCCAGAGGCGAGTCCGCACGTGGACATGACGATATAAATGGTGGGAATGGACCCGTGCTTTTTCTCCTCGGCGCGCTGTTTGGCCTCCCGCTGGATGAGGGCAAAACGATCCTTAGCATCCACCTTCGTCACCGGTTTCCCCCTCCGCTTTTTCCCGTTCTTCCCGCTCTCGCTGAATCTGGAATTGAACGAATATCCCCTCAACTTTACTGGGCTGCATGTGTCCTTTAACGGTCTCGTTAACCAAGGCGACGGGTGCCAGGGCACAGCATCCGACACAGGCTACCCGTTCGACGCTGTATTCACGGTCAGGAGTGGTTTCCCCATCCTTTATGCCCAGCTTGCGTTCAAAGTTTTCCAAAATGATATCTCCCCCGGCTACGTGGCAGGCGGTACCCAGGCAAACCTTGATCTGGTGTCTGCCAGGCGGTTGGAAGCGAAACTGGTTATAGAAGGTGGCAACCCCGTATACTTCGCTGGGAGAGATGGAGAGGTGTTTTGCAACCAGCTCCATGGCGGCGGTGGCAAGGTAAGCATGCTTCTCCTGGATAAACTGGAGAATGGGAATGAGGTTTCCCCTATGCTTTTCGAACTCGGGAAGCTTGGCCGCCAAATCTTCGACCATTGCTCTTTCTTCGGGATCCAATTGGGGAGCTGGCATGCACACTGCGTCCTCAGAAATCACTAGCCGTTGTTTCCGTGTTGCAATCTGCGTTTATCATTTTGAAGCTTATATTTCAAGTCACGCTGTCCCACTGCTCACGGCTTGGTGAGAAGTCCATCTGCCCGACGAAATCGAAATTCAACGGGGAGAGCCCTGTTCCATTCTCGTTACCCGAGAGGGCGAAGCCGCTGGAACAGGGGAAATCATTGCGCTCAGGTTCAACCGAATTTACTGTGCCGTTCATGCAATGGCTGTTTACGAGAGCATCACGGTTGATGCCAGGGACGGTCTATCTCGGTGAAACGAAACCAACCACAGGGAGAAAGAGGTGTATCGCCTGAGAGCCGAAAGATATGTCCAATTTCATGCACGGTCTCTGAGCACTTGAACGTGGTTGCAATCACCGTGGAAGGTTGCACGTATTCCCTACTGGTGGGGGCAATGGCAGGAGGGGAGAGTTGCTCTGCATGCTGCAATCAGGTATAGCGCCTGAATGATCTAATCCTTACCCTCCCCTTTTTTCAGCTTGAGGACGACTTCGTTTGCTACCAGTTGGCCTTTTATGGGATCTCTTCTGTATTCCTCAACCACAATCCTGTCTTCGAATATCTTTTTGACGATGCCATCATTTTGGCCAACGTAGGTTCCCTCTTGGACCACGTACCCTTTACCGGTGGCATCTTCCACCAAAGCCTTGTTGCCCAGCTGACCCCAAATAATCGCCTTGAGGCCGGATTGGATTTCACTTAAAGGCATCCTCTGGAGAGGCGTAAGTGGTACGCGAGGCTTTTGCTCCGTTTGCTCTTCAGCGCGGGCAGCGAGGATAAACGGCTTGAAGGGATCAGGCTTGCCGGTGGGATCGTATTTCCAGCCTGTTTCGGTGGTGACAGCGGGCGCTATGCTGCTGGATGCTTTTGCAGCCGCGGGGGTGGCCTCTGGGGGCGGTTTTTTTTCTCCTGGCTTCTTGGCGGCCAGTCTCACCGGAGAAGACGCTGCCGAGATACTAATTCGGTAACTCTGGGGACCGGTACGGGCGTATCTCACATTTTTCGCAAGCGCCAGCTTGTGGGTCGCATTATCCAGATATTTCCCCTTGAGAACATCCAGACTTTGGGGCGCGTCCCCTTTATCCTGCATATATTTCCTGACAGCTTTGTTGACTTTTGCTCTCAGTACATGGTTAGGATCTACCTTGGCTATGTCTACCTTCTTGCCTGTGGGTTGGTTTTCTTTCTCGATTTTTTGTGCATACCAGACGTAGACGCCCACCAATGCTAAAAGAATTACAGCGAGAATAATGGTCTTTTTCTCTTTCATCCCGCTCCCCCTGGCTACGGACCGGTTGAGGTATGGCAAGAATGGGTTAGATATATCTTAGATGCAAGAATTATGCAAGTCACGAAGGCTGGTTATAAAGAAAGTTGCAGGGACGCGGGGTGGTGGACGCTAACTGGACGTGAGAACAGGGAATTGCAGAAAAGTATGTTGATCCGTAAACTGCGAGCTGGGAGAGTCTCCTCCGGCCAAAAACGTACAGTTTTGTGTCATATGGGACAGATTATACTGCTGGCTAGAGCCCTGCTAAATCCCAATAGGAGCCAGCTGATTTGTCAGGATCCCAGAAAATGCGGTCAGATGGATTACCGGAGGTATCGGCGTCCACAATGCATGAGCTTCCAGGAATCCAGAAATAGTAGCCGTTATTTCCTCCTGGGTGGCCAAAGAAGAACTGCCACTTGTCGGTGTTACTATTGCCATCGTTCACAATCGTCCAGGATATCTTATTGGGGATGTTAATCATGGCAAACTCGTCGCCAAAGTCAGCAAGGTTTCCTCCAATTCCGGAGATGGTAACTGGATTCACCGGGTCATCAGTGGGCTCCCCGGTAACCGCAGGATCGGGCTTCGGCTCGTCAATGGCGGCGACGGTGAGGAGGGATCTCATGATGGAGATCACTTGCGAATCAAAGGACTTCTGGCGGTTGACTGACAGCGCCATCATACCGATGCTGGCGAGCACGCCAAGAATGCCAACCACCATAAGTAACTCGACGAGGGTGAAACCGCTCTGGGTAGAGACGACTGGAGTAAACCTTTTGACACTCATGTTCTTTCTCCTCCTGGCTTGCAAAATTCTCGCCCTGAGGTGCCCCGTTTTTCCAAAATGCTCCCCAGACCTGGTAAATCACCGTCCAGGGATAAGGTGCCAATCTTTGGCGCCATACTAGGAGCAATTTTGATGCCAAGCGCTGAGCACGAACCGATTTCAGTCTACGCGGTTTGGGGAATTTTGTAAATGTACAAGCATAATGCTTGAAACGACGCACAGTTATGAATCTTTGTCTTTTTCTCCTCCATGGGCTGGAGTGTGCGTACGCCCGGATTTCCAGTTGCTGATTTCTGACAGTAAGTGTCAGGTCGTGCCCGTACTTGTCATTTGGCCACAATACTCCTCATCATTTGGCCAGGATACGGTCGGTTGCACGAGAGCAGGTAATTCATGACTAGACGCACTTCTGCACTGGGCGAACAAGAGTGTGGAGATTGCTTCTAAGATGGCGAGATAGACCATGCCCCGCCCAAACTTCAGCCGGGGGGAGGGACGCAAGGCTAACGCGACTTGGTGGCCCCTTGCATTTTCTTGTATTCTTTGAATTCCGGGCAATTGCGGCATGAGAAACTTACCCAGTACTTTTTGACCGCCTCTTCTAGGCACTTCTGGTAGTGGGGGCAGTCAAAATAGCGATGGGCATTCACATTGCCGTATCGTAACTCCTTGTGCAACTCCTTTGCGGGCGTAGGCATCAATTCCCTCTGCCTCCTTGTAACTTGGATCTGGTTACCATTCAGTTCAGACTCATTCTTGCAATGAATCCTTTCAGGGTATCTCTAGGCTTATCTGTTCAGCTGTTAAAAAAAGTGATGACACCATTTATAACATTTTTGTCTAAATCTGAAAAGTACTATATCCATGGAACGTTCGGGTAAGCTGTTCGGTCGCCCTGCTGCGGGGCGAACCGGCAAATCTGCTGGTGATTTCATACAACAGTACATCAGAAGGTTACCCGTTGGGTTGAGCGAATACTCATATCTCTTTGGACAGGTATCCTGGTAAAAGGTTCCCCGGTTGGAAAACGGCCGTAACCGCTGTGGGGATGGAGGATTGCCGCGTGGAAGTTTTAGACCATGAACCGCCCAGATGGAGCTCATCAGCATGGTTAAGGACCCGTGGCGCTGTACCACGTACTGTTGGGATATTTGGCTAGTCGGGCGGCCCTGGCATCCTCAATGAGTTGGATGGTTGCTGCGGCATTGGCATTTCCCATGCTTGCTGCCTCACGTAACAGGGGCAGGGCCGGATCCTCAATCAGCGCCAAGCAGGCAGGGGCACCACCCATTACCTTCTTGCGGGCAAATGCTGGAATCTTCGCCATGAAACCGGTAACTGGACTGGCAGCCTCACCTGTCTTTTTAACCAGAAGCCGCATCAACCGGGTATCGCTCATCCAGGCACGGTCAACGTTGCTCAAGGTTCCGCCGTTTAGAACGATGTTACGTTTTTGTTGCAACATTCCTCGCAGACCTACCAAGGCCCCCTTGGCCACTTGCGGATTTGGGCTTTCAAGATAAAAGAGGATGGCACCGAGGTACTCCTCATTGGTCGCTTTTTCGAAGGCGGCAGTCAGAAACTGCTTGTTGATTTTTTTATTCCAGGATGTCTGGGGCATACCAACCAATCGGGTAAGCACCGCCAGATTTGCCCCTGAAATCCGATTGAGGGTGATGTGGTATTGCTGTTTGTAGTAAACGGCGGAAGCCTGGTTTCGCTCCAGATAATACTTCTGGGCATGGCCGTAGTAGATGAACAAGGGTGCGTTTCCGTTGGGATCGTTTTCCTGGTTCTGGGCCAGATCGATGACTTTGTCATAATTATTCCTGTCAAAGGTGTTCAGAGTGTCTCTTTCCCAGTCGAGTAAGGGGCGTTCTGCCCACATTAGGGACTGGGCCGAAAGACTTGATATCCCTCCGCTTACGAGAAATACCAAGATAACGGCGAAACCAGATAACCCTGTCCTCTTGCCCATGGATTGGTCTCCTTTTTTCAGCAATAGCCGGTAAGAGATTGGCTGCAGATTATAGAAACGGTACACCGGTATGTCAAACTAACAATGGTGTGTATCTCGTCAGTGGTGCGTCGCACCAAAAAGCAGAGCGCATGGAGCATAGAGTTTCCCTTTTCGGACCGTGCTCCATGCTCAGTGCCCTCCGAAACGGCCGAAGAATCCACTGAAGTCGCAGAGGTTTGACACCTGACAGCAAACCTGCCGAGCTCTGGTGAAGATTTGGCCGTGCACCCGGAGCAGCGGGTCATTTATTGGTCGGTATTGGTCTGCACGTTTGCCAGTGGATTAGATCCATCGAGCCCTTCGGGTACGGGTATTCCCAACAGCTGGGTCACCATGGGAACCAGATCGAGGGTTGAACCGGTACGTTTAAGGGAGTGGCGGGCGGGGATAATTCTAGACAAACCGGGCCCGGCCACCCAGAGAGATACGATTAGATCCTCCGGATAGAAACTGCCGTGGTGTCCATACTTGTCGAAGTCGCGTTCAAAATAATATCCTTTCTTGTTAATTAACTTGATATCCGGGGCTGTCTCTCTGGTATATTGTCTTCTCAGTCCTTGAACTATATGTTCTCCCAATTCGAAGTGTTCTGCCAGCTCATCAAGAGGCCGCAGGGCACTGAGGAAGGCAGCATCCTCGCCCGCACTGGCCCGATAGGAGCGGTAATCAAAGACCCACCACTGATCGCTCTCCGTCACACCATCATGTCGCTCTTTCGGATACTGACGGATCACCATGGAATAAATGGATGTCTGCACATCCGGATTGGCCAGGATGAGATCCACCGCCGGCTTGACATCGGCTAACAACCGGGGTGGATCCAGCCAATTTCCTGTTTGTCGGTTCTTCAGGTAAATTTCCTTTGTGCAGGCCCCTGGCATAATAACTGCATCGGCCCGACGGTTGCTCCTTGTCCAGCCGGGCAGTTTGAAATGGCCGTCCAGGCTGGGATGCAGGGTGTTGTCAGGTATGTGTTTTCGGATACGGATGAAGCCGTGCTCAGAGACCAGAATAACGATGGTGTCCTGGTAGCTCCCAACCTTCTTGAGACCACTGATCAACCTACCCATCAATGGATCCAACACCGTCTGGGTGTACTGTTTTTGAATTTCGTCCATGGACGCTTGACGTTTTTTGAAATCACCAACGGGATAGTGGGAGAACAGGTCTGTGCCCAACAGTTGCACCACCATTACATCGGGAACCAGGTGCTTATACCTGGAAATCCCTGCCAGACTCTTCCCATAAGACAGTATGCGGCCGGTCAGAAAACCATCCAGGGTCTTGTGGTCCACATAACGGCTATCCGGAATCCATTTGCCATTGCGGAACGCTCCCAGAACTGAACCGTTACCCCAGAAAAACATGCCGGATTTCACTGACCAATCCGCCCCTTTGGTTAGCATGAGCATGGTGGTCATGGAACGTTTGCCTGCCTCACCCACATAATCAAACAGAGTCTTGACTCCCCGCGCCTTCAGAATACGGTTAATTCGCGTTTGTGAGTAAGAGATGAGTGTGCGAATCTGGGTTGTGGTCCGGTCAAACCAGATGGTGGAAACAACCCCGGTGGCCTGAGGATACAGCCCGGTGTACATGGAGGTTATAGCTGGTTGAGAGGCGGCCGGAATGGTGGTGAAAACCCGGGGAAGATATACATAGGCCTGATCGTTGTTGGGTCCTTTAATGAGTTCCTGAAAATTGGGTAGTCCTTCCAGGTCTTCATCGAGAATGTTTCGTTTCATTCCGTGGAATTCGAGTATCAGCACCTTGGGGCTTGTCCTGCCAGCCTTTGCGCTTCCCCCCACGAGCACCAATACGAGAAGTGCCGTGGTCACCAGTGAAACTGCCGGAATTGTATGGTGGCGTAGTTTCTGGAAATACCGAGGTTCCATGCGCTTCATCTTCTCAAGGGGGCGAGCAGTGGAGTCGTTATGTATATATCCAGGCATCATAAACAAAAGCAATAGTCTCTTTGCTTTTCTACCGTTGGACTACCCTTGGACGGTTTGATGGTCTCGCGTTAGAATCCCAGCCTCAGGACCAGGTATACTTTGGGATCGCGCTCGGTATCGGTCACGCTCTGGGCCACATCGAAGCCTACCACAAAGGGGATTTTGCCAAATACGAACATCTGCAGCCTCAGACCAGCACCAACGCCCACGTCCACCCCAGAGATGGAGTCACTGTCATCATATTCTCGCCAGATTTGGCCGGTGTCCACAAAAGCCACCGTCTGCAATTGTTGAAAGTGAAAGAGGTCCCAAGCGGTGGTTGTGCGGTTGATGACGAGAACCGGATAGCGAAATTCTAAACTAGCGGCCCACATCTTTTCGCCGGAGAAATCGTTAAAGTCGTAGCCTCGCAGACTGTCTTGGCCACCCAGGACAAACAGCCTTGGGTCGTCCTTCTTGACGCCGCCATGGAACCGCAAGGCCGTCACCAACCGGTGCCCAGACTTGAAATAGCGGCGTAAATTGAGATTGGCATAGAGCCGCAGATCTCCAGAATAACTCTGAAAGTCACGCTGGCTACCCAGGGTCTTATCGCCATATTTTGCGGTGAGATTCACCTGGGTGCCGGAAATAATATCCATAATGTAATACTCGGCGGTATCGCGCACCAAACTCAGCAAGACGCTGTTGAGTCGCTCGGTTTCGTCCGGCAAATCCACCCATGACATCTCATAGCCGGGTGCTATACGATGGTATAGATTGATGGGCCAGCTGACAATGGCATTGCCGCCCAGTTCTCTGAGCCAGTCGTCCTCATCATTGCCCGTGTCCTTGAGGTCTCCGAAAAAGGTATTCTTGTCGAAGAGGTTCAATCCGAGGGCGGGGTACCAGCCCAGATAGCTATAACCTGCCTGCAGTTGTTCCTTACCACTTTCTGTACCCACACCACCACGAAAGCTCAACCTATGCTCTCCCGTGTAACTGCTGCCTTCCCAATGCATACCGGGGATGACTCCGTCTTTTTCATTGTAGTCCAGATAAGGGAAGAAAAAATCAGTGGAAAAACCACCACGGAACTCTTGCTGTTCATATGATTCAGCCAAGCCTGAAAATGCAAAGAAAAGAGGCAGGATTGGTACGAATCCAAGCAAAAACAACCTGCTCAGCCCACGTGTCCTCTGGGGTGACGTTTTGGCGGCTTCCCTCCAGCAACCGTCAAGGCCCGCCGACATCCCCGACTCCTAGCCTCCACGCCAGCATGGGGCTTTCAAAGAGCCTGTACTGGCCGTGACGAAAGTAGCTGAAGAGCAACCGCTGCCCATCTGGACTGACTTGAGGCGAGAAAATACCGCCAATCACCTGAGACAGAGGCCAGGTGGCGCCGGTTTGCAGGTCCAGTCGGTGGAGATTAAAAATACCATTCTGATCGGAGACATACAGGAGGGCTTTGTTTTCAGGGAGGAACAGGGACCACAGTTCATCGTATGGTGTTTCAGTGAGACGGGTCTCGGTGTCGCTCTTGAGGTCTTTGAGGATCAGATCGTATTGGTGTTGATACTCTCTGGAGAAAACAAGGAAACTTCCATCTGACGACCAGCGGGGGTAGGCCTCGTCGTTGCTGGTCTGGGTCAGGGGGGTAACTTCGCCGTCGTCGAGTCGGATCTTGTAGATGTCAGCAAAACCGTTTACTGTGGCCACAAAGCCCACCTCCCTGTCTCCAGAGAGAAAGGAAGGATATCGATTGATGCGGAGTTTCTGTTTTATTTGTTTCACCTTCTTCTGCTTCAGATCGTAAACAAAGAGATCGCTGCGATTGTCATCATCGCTCACGATAACGAGACGGCTGCCATCATGGGACCACCCGAGAGGAGAGAGTTCTAAACCCCGCCTCTTGAGTCTGGTCAACCGGCCGGTGGCAACTTCCATGAGATAGAGCGAAAAATTCAGAGCCTCATTCTCCCAGTCAGACAGGAAGGCAATATGGCTGCCGTCGGGACTATAGACCGGGAAGAGATTCCAGCCCTTGTTGGCAGTTAATAGCTCCACTTGGCGGAGCGGGTCCTGCCACCCCGGTCCTCCCACACGAAGCCGCCCATCGGCATACTGCTGCCAGGCCCGCTCAAGAGTCCTGAAATTTTTGCCGGTGACCTGCTGGAGGGCCTCGTGGATATTCAGCCTGTTTTTTATCAGTCTGAGGAGACGGGGAACGGATTCCTGGCCATGGGTATCCACCAGAAACTGAATGAAAAGATCACTTTGGTAGTAGGCCAACCGAATTTGGTGGGGGGGCAAGTGGCTAAAGCCACGCAACTGGTTGAGGGGAATAAGATTGTGGTCCATAACCGCATCTCGTACAAACATGGAAGCCATGGAGCCCCAAGAGCGGGATTCGTATTGCGCAACCCCTTCCATGAACCAGAGAGGCGACAGCACACCGGTTAGGACAATCTGCAAAGAGCGATAGGGCCCCTCAAGAAGGTACTTTAGTTGGACGGCGTGGGTGATCTCGTGTAGCGCCAATTGTTTGAGGCGTCTGTCGTTGCTCTGGACCGGGAATACCACTCTCTCTTTGAAGAATTCGGTAAAGCCACCACTACCCTCAACCAATCCAGTAATAATCTGCGTGGTCTCGTACTCCTCTTGGGATGGATAAATGAATACGGGAATGGTGCGGTCAAAGTGTATCTCAAGATTCCGAGCGATACGCTCCAGATGAGTCCTATAGATTTCAGCCACGTCCAGGGCTCGCTCTCGGAGGGTATCGGGATAGATGATGCGAAATTGATCGGTTTGGATCTCCTTCCAGTCATAGCTGGTGTCGTTTACCTTGTTCTTGCCGAACAACCTCTCGGCACCCGTTACGGTCATTTGATCTTGAGCGCAGGAAAGCATGGCCAGTAGACACAAGCCGGACAAGAGACTGACCAAGGTCTCTTTTCTGTTAGCACTCTTGGACATACGTTCACAGAAAATGATGGGTTGCACCTGCACCCTATCAGCATGAGCGCAGGGAGGATTCACTATAACAACGGTTCACTTGGAATCACTGAGACCCTTGGCGGCATCCTCAAGAGTGACCGCAGTTTCGGTATATAGTACCTGAGCCTGGCGGTGAATCCACCGGACCGAGCGACCAAGCATCTGGCCCGGACCTATTTCAACCATGGGCCCCAGATTCTGGCTAATCAACTGCTCCACCACCCCCAGCCAACGTACCTGACTGTGGAGCTGAATTGAGAGCAGCTCTGCCACCTGAGCCGCCTTCTCCAAAAACTGGTAGTCGATGTAGGAGATGATGGGGGTGTGGGGCTCATTGATAGCGGTCTGGGCAATCCTTTCGGCCAAGCATTGATAGGCACCGTTGAGGAGGCTACAGTGATAGGGTGCCGCCGCAGGTAGCCAATCGGTCTTTAGAGCTTGGGAATCGAGCGCTCGTTTCAGAAGCTGGTCCACTGCCGGACGCTCACCGGAGACGATGATCTGGTGCCTGGTGTTGACGATGCTCACCTCCACCACACCCTTTACCCGTTCGCACAGTTCCTCAATCTCCGGGAGCGAAAGACCCAGGACAACACCCATACCACCCTGGGTGTTGGCCTGCTGGATACAGCGATCGGCTGCCAACATGAGGGTGAGACCGCTTTCAAAGTTCAGAACTCCGGCGGCATAGGCGGCCGCATATATTCCTGAACTGTAGGGCGCCAGGGCGGCAGCCCTGATGCCCCTGGCTGCCAGCAAGTCTGCCACCATACAGCTCACGGTGTAGACTGCCACTTGGGAGATGAGATCCTCATGGAGCCTCTCTTCAGGTCCGGAGAACATGATGTCCCCCAGGGGTAGACCCAAGTGGGCCTCGGCCCGTTTCAGCATATCCATACTTTCGCTGAAACGTTCAACTAGATCACGCCCCATGCCCAGGTGTTGGGCGCCTTGGCCTGGAAACAGAAAGCTACAACTACTCATGGCCGGCCCCTACCCTGAAACTTCTCCACCTGGAAACCTTCTGGAGGCTCAACCCTAAACAAACCGTCCGGGAGTTTGGTGTTTTCGCGTAGGTTTGATAGGTAAATCACGGTCCAGTCTTTGTTGGACTCTAAGATAGCGATCTCCTGAGGCAGCCAGGTGCTAGGATCGATCTTCACCTCCAACCGTTTAAAATAACGAGCCCTCCTGCGAGATTTTGGTTCCATGGTCATCTGCACCCATATTTCACCACCCGGTCGGGGGAGGGGTGCAACCTGTACCCGGTATTGACGCTGAAACGCTTCTGGATCACCAGTTGCACCGGTGATCCGCTCCAACAGTCCGCCGCCGAGCGGTTTCCGGTACAGATTTGCCTTCTTCAGGTCAGGATAGAGAACAAGAATCATATCATCCTGGACCACCAGGGTAAGAGGGGCGGGCCCAACCACCTCCCAGTGCAGTCGAGCCGGTGGTTGCCAATAGAGGTTACCCTCCGACTCTAGGGGCGTTACTAGCAGCCGCGAGTATTTGAGTTGTTGGAAACGAGCGCTGAGGCTTTTGAGTTCCTGGGCCTTGGTCTGGAGGTGGGCAAGCACCTCGGTCGTGGTGAAGGGACCGGCTGCTGTCGCCTGCAGCCAGCTAAAGGAAGCAGTTCCGCCCAGAATGAGGCTGAAACTTAGCACAATGGCCAACCGTGCCGGAGTCTTCATCTGCTCCTTTCCATAATGCTGAACCTCTCCAACCGAGCACGCCGAAACCCGGGACTCTAGGTCCTGAACAACGTCACATTCATACGCCAATCACACGTCTACATCGCTAACTCTCTTCACGCTAATACGAATGTAGGGTGGACACAACCCACCACTGATGTTGATCATTCCGATGGGTGGATCAATGCGCACCCTACATTGACTTTCCGGAGTCACCACAGTCGTAGCGGGTAACCCGCGACCTGTATCATCTATGCAGACTCCCCATTACTTTAAACCTTTGAGAAACCGCACCACGAAGCCTTGCTCAAGGTCGGTCAATGCTACCTGCGGTACGATTGGATTTTCTGCTCTTCTATGGGCTCCACTAGGTACCACTGGTCCGGATAGCGGCGGATGTATCGTTCAAATACCGCCGCCACCTGTTCTAGGTTGTGCTGCAGCGCTTTTCTGCGATCAGGGCCATACCGTAAGTTTAGCGGCTGCTCGATGATGCCTCGGTACTGTCCCGGAGCCTCCATCACTGAAAAGGCAGGAACAACAGGCGCCTGAGCAGCCATGGCCAGAAGTAGCGGTCCCACCGGCAGGTGCACCTGGCGATGGAACAATGTCGTTACTTCTGATCGATCAGAAAAAACCCGATCACCCAATACGGCCACCACCTCATTTCGCTTTAGAGCCTTCATTAGCTCAATGGCGCCGTAGGCTGACTCCTCCACTTCAATGATCTGGATACCGTGACGCTGGCGCATTACATTTATGAGGCCATCGGTGAATGTGGTGTTGTGCCTGATGGCGGCCACGTTAACCGGATAGCCCATGGCCCGTAACCCCAAACCCCCAATTTCCCAGTGGCCCAGATGCGCGGTCAGCAAAACCGCGCCTCGCCCCTTCAGCAAGGCCTCGTCCAGATGGTGACGTCCTTCATAGCAGTGAGCAAAAGCTTGGCTTTCCTCCAGTGTCATGCTGAGCAGGCGGAAGAAATCGACAATGTAGATGCCATAGTTCTGAAAGAATTTCCAGAGTAACAGCCGTCGACCTGCTGGCGGTTGACAGTCATGGAAGATGACGTCCAGATTGTGTAAGACGTGACGCCGGTCGCGTCGCGAGAATGCAAAGGCCAGTGCAGCAACGATTCGCGCTAACCCATAGGAGACGGATGCTGGCAGAGACTGAACCGTCTTCAGGGCCTGTCGATACAAGAACGGTTTATCCAAAACATGTACACGCATGGTCAACCATAGCCCGCAAGAACTGGCAGCAATGAAGTCAGCAACCCTCTTTTGATGTATAATGCAAGGTGCCGTCACTCTGCATATCTATACATCAATAGACTCTTACCATCCCTTTGATAGTGTAAATAATGTTCCCTGTCAACACGACCCTGTACCGGGAGATCCCCCAAAAAGCCGAGGTACTCAATAAAGCGAACTGTCCTTTTGTGGTGTTTCTTCTGAGTGACTGCGGCAGGTCTGAGCCACTTCCCCGTCTGTGGTTGGGGGAGCCCCTGGTCCCGTTCCCCAGGAACGGGAAACAGGGAGGGGGTGCCTTCCCCCGGCCACAGTCGGGCTAGAAGTGGCCAGACCGTGAGCCTTGGAACGACAGAAGAGACACCAGAAAAGCATCTTCATTTGCACATCAGCATAAACCGATACGAGACCTGGGTTCACAAACATTAACCATCCATTTGAGGGGGACTCCTGGACCCTGTACCCCTAGCACCAACCAGCCAGATGAGGATGAGCACACGCTTTTTTACATTTTCCATTTACATTATAATACCCAGGCTCTACATTTTAGAAGAAAGCAACATTTCGCCAGGATTATGTAAATGTCACTCCGTATACTGTTGATTTCCCCCATTGGTCTCAAGAAAGTTCTCGGAGCAGATTTTTTCTTTAAGCTGCCCTTTTTGGGCTTGCCTACCATCGCTGCGTACACTCCGCCGGGTTGTGAAGTCAAGATGGTGGATGAGCGAATAAGTCCAGTGGATTTCGATGATGATGCAGATCTGATCGGGATTAGCGTGATGACTCCACTGGCTACCCGGGCCTATGAGATTGCGGATGAGTTCAAGCGACGGGGCAAGACGGTTGTTATGGGTGGCATGCACGTGTCCGCACTTCCGGATGAAGCCCTGGAGCATTGCGATGCGGTCGCGATTGGCGAAGGGGAACAAGTATGGCCCCAGATGGTGGAGGACTTCAAAAGAGGGGAACTGAAAAAGATCTACAAGGCCGAAAAGTTGTTTGACTTATCGGCAGCGCAACCGCCCAGATGGGATATCATTGACAAGGGATTGTATAGTCCGGTGGACTTCATCGAGACCACCCGAGGATGCCCGATCAACTGCAATTTCTGCGCTGTTACCCAGTACTACGGGGCTAAATACCGAACCAAACCCGTCGGTCTCGTTGAGGAAATGGTGGCACAAGTAAAGCCGGTGGATAAAATCCTCGCTCTCAAGAATCTCATATTCTTCGTTGATGACAACATTATTGCTAACCGGAAACACGTCATAGAGCTGTTGAGAATGTTAAAATCTTACAATATCCAGTGGCTAGGGCAGGCCTCCATATCGGTTGCGAAGGATGACGAACTCCTGAAGCTCATGTCCGAAACCCGGTGTCTCGGGCTCCTGATAGGGATGGAAAGCCTTTCCAATGACACCTTGGCGGAATGTGGCAAACGTATCAATAAACCGGCTGAATACGAGGAGGCCGTGGCCAGGTTGCACCGTTATGGCATTGGCGTGAAGGCTGCGTTTATGGTTGGCTTCGACAACGATGACATCTCCGTATTTCCTACAATGGAAAGATTCATCCGAAGATCCAGCTTTGACAGCGTCTATTTCAGTATTCTCACACCCTATCCGGGCACACGGCTTTATCAGCAGATGGAGAGCGAGGGCAGGTTGATCCACAAGGATTGGGCAAGGTACGACACTGCTCATGTTGTTTTTCGTCCGAAAAAAATGACCGTGCAACAGCTGGAACAGGGATTTATCTGGCTCAATAAGAAGGCCCTTTCGCTCAGATCCATAGTTTTGCGACTTGCTTGGGCGAGAACAGTACCTCAGTTTTTCATTCCTGACAATTTAGCCTTCAGATCCTGCCTTTTGAAAATGCTGCGAGGGGCATAATTGTTGCACCTCATGTGATTGCAGATTTTTGCTTTCAGATTTGAGATTGAGGTGAGTCGAAACTACGGCAATCCACAATCTACAATCTGCAATCTCAAATCTGAAACAGTGGGAGCGATTTTCAGCCGCACTTGATCAAGTTCGGGATAACAATCACACCTCGAAGAACACGCAAGTCACCAAACTATTATTGAATTTTTCTTTGTATACTGTGTGATTATTGTAGTTAAGTAAGACAGCTTGTGAGCAGCGGTTTTCAGATGCATTCAAAGAGAGGTTTTCTCTTGCGCTTGATACGGTTGGTTGCAGCTCTAACGGTTCTAACCTTGTTGGGCTGCGCCACTCCTCCACCTGTTCCCGAGAGGCTTGCATTTCTGGACTATCAAGGGCACGTCAATGAACACCACATTTTCATCCAGGCGCCTCCTTCCCGTATCTTTGCCGTCCTCACTGACTTTGACCGGTATGTCACTTTAGTTCCCTCTGACCGTGTCCAGCTGAGCAAGGTGAATCCCGGGCCGTATGAGGTTGGTACCATCATTCGGGCCGAAACGCTTTACAGAATCAAGGTTCGGTGGGACTCACAGGTTGTGGCAATACAAAAAGATCGTCTTCTTGTGCTCCAGTTCTTGAGCGGCATCTTTCAGGGGGGCTACGAGGTGTGGCAACTTATACCTCAAGGAAATTCCACCAGGGTGAGTCATAGCCTTATGTACAATATTTCCAGTTTTCTTTACAGAGTGTTATGGGTGCTCAAGCGGGGAGAGCACAAGCACAACACGTTGACGGAAGCAACCATTCAGAATCTGAAACGTGCATGCGAGACCGAGCTGCCTCATCCTCAAGGGGAAGCGAGCCAGGAGGGAGAGCGGTTGTGAACTCCTGTATTCTCTGCCAGACGCGCCAGTTTCGACCCTTCACTCGCGAGGGCGAATGGCAGTACCTTCGCTGTCTTACCTGCGGTCTCATTTTTCTCGAGCAGCAACCCTCAAGCAGTTTTTTGCAGGATCATTATCAGGATTATCTCCCTGGTGATCCCCAAGGGATAGAGAGTTGGCGCCAACTGATGGCCCAGGTATTTGCCAAGAGCGCCAGTCTCATTCAGGAAGAAATCACCGTGCCGGGACGGTTACTGGACGTCGGCTGCGGTTATGGTTTTTTTTTGAAAGAGATGGCTCGCCGGGGCTGGCAGGTGGAGGGAATTGAAATCTCAGCTACGGGCTTAGGCTACGCCCGAGACAATTTGGGACTTCAGGTCTCAGACAAACCCCTGCCGCGACCCGAGTGGCAAGATAATTGCTACGACGTTATCACGTTATTTTATGTGATAGAGCACCTGCAGGATCCGAAGGGTGTGCTCAGGGAAGCTTATCGGCTTCTTCGCTCCGGTGGGTTGCTGCTCCTAAGATGGCCACACACCGCTCCCATCGTGAGGATGTTAAAACCCTGGGCGGACCGGCTGAAACTCTATCAGGCCCCCTCTCATTTGTTTGACTTTTCGCCAATGACTCTATATAAAATTTTACATCAGTCGGGTTTTCATGAGATCCGGACAACTGTCTGTGGTTGGACCAGGCCAGCCGGAAAACGAGCGCGTCTAGCGGCGTGGTTCTTTGGCAGTTTAGGCGAGAAGCTGGCACGGATAAGCCGTAATCGTATGTTGTTGCCGGGTGTGAGCAAAACCACTTTGGCCCGGCGATGAACCTTTCAATACACATCATATGAGGTAAGTCATGTCCAGAATGCCCCTGATGACGGTGCTCGGTCTCGTTTCTTTTCTGATACTTTCTGGGTGTACTGCTAAGCAAGGTGTCGTTCGGCTCAACACCGAACCGCGTGGGGCGAAATACTTTGTGGATGGGATTGAGAAAGGGACAACCCCGGCAGAATTTGAATGGGACGTCTCGCGTCCCATTTTGCTTGAGATCAGGAAAGAAGGCTACCATTCTGAACAGGAACTGCTCAATAAAGGTTGGCTCCAGTTCCAAATCAGTCAAGGGAACTATGGTGAGATTCGGATCGGCAAAGTTACTTACAAATGGACGGTAACCATTAATCGGAAGTTGAAATCCGCACCTCCGGGAGTTGCTTCCGGTATTGGAGGGCAGTAAAGTGGTCCAACCCTCATGGAGCACTCGAGGACTGGAGGCCTGGATTCCGGAATAGACGCGATCGCGAAAAGAGATATGGAGCGACAGCAGGTGGCGACCTACTTTTCAGCTAATTCCCAAACTGGATACCATGGTACAGGACATGCAGGTTCACGGTTTCACTCTGCAGTTAATGCGCCGGTAGTGGGCATTCCGCGTGGTCTTCTCTATTTCAGATACCAACCCTTATGGGCCACGTTTTTCTTTGATTTGGGGGTCGAGGTACGGGTGTCTCAACCCACCGAACGGTCTCGCTTCGAGACCGCTCAAAGCCTTACCCGCAGCGATCTCTGCCTGCCTGTCAAGGTTTTCTTGGACCACGTGGCCAGATTAAAAGACCAGGTGGACTATATCCTGCTACCTCGGGTGATCAGTGTCAGCCCCGACGCGTATATGTGTCCCAAGATCCTGGGGTTGACCGACATGGCTCGGAATGTGTTCTCCGATTTACCCACCCTGTTGACGCCCAGGATTAATGCCAAACTTCCCAAGCCCGAGGGATTTGCAGAAGCGTGTTTGGAGGTGGGACGGTACTTCAGCCGCAGCAGTTCACAGATACATAAAGCGTGGAAGGCTGCCCAGGGAGCTCAGGCCGAGTTCGAACAGCGGCTGCTGCGCTACCCCTTGGACGAGTCCCTGAGACCATGGGATGCGACTTTTAGTCAACGACACAGTGAACCTGGAACCGAACAGCGGTACCGGGTAGCAGTCATCGGCCGCCCTTACATCGCCTTTGATAGCGCTCTCAGTCACGATCTCCTCAATCTACTTAAGCGGGACAGCGTACAGGTCGTCACCCCAGAATCCCTGCCTTTCGAGGTGAAGGAAAAGGAGAGTCAGAGGCTGTCGAAGCAGGTGTACTGGCAGTTGGGTAAAGAACTGGTAGCAGCGGCCATGCACTACATGAAATGTCCTGATGTGGATGGCATCGTTAATGTCTCCAGTTTTGGCTGTGGGCAGGATTCGTTCACCAACGCGCTGGTGGAGTATTACGTCACCAAACACTCAGAGAAAGCATATCTCAATCTGGTCCTGGATGAGCACACAGCCGACGCCGGGTTGAATACCCGAGTGGAGGCGTTCCTGGACATGGTGGACCAGAGGAAAAAAAACGGAGTTTCAGGGTCAAGAGAGCTTAAGGAGGATGCAGAGCCACTTAGATCCAAGAAGCTTGTAAAGCAACCCAAACCCCATGACATGCACCTGACCATTCCCCATATGGGTCATCTCCACCTGGGCTTCGAGCAGGTGTTCAAGAATCTCGGCGTGCACATAACCATGCCGCCCCGCCCCAACAAAGAAGCTTTGCTGTTGGGTACGCGCTATTCCCCTGAGTGTGCCTGCCTGCCGTTTAAATTCAATCTGGGCAACATGATCCAGGCGATGAATCAAGGCGCCACCGACATCATGATGCCCGGCGGCTTCGGTCCCTGCCGTTTTGGTTACTACAGCGTGATCCAGGAACAGATCCTGCGGGATCTCGGCTACGAGTTCAGAATGGGTCGTGCAGATGACCCGGACAGTCTCCGTGACATGCTCGATATGGTCAAGAGAATCGCGGGACTGAATACTAAGTGGGACTCCTACAAGGTCTTTTTCTTTATTCTCCATCGTCTCGCCCTGGTGGACTGGTCCCTACGGCGGGCCCACTGGTTGCGGCCCAGAGAAATTGACAGACGTTCCACTGACCGGGCTCTTCGTCGTTGCCTGAAGATAATTGACCAGACAAGTAGATTCCGCGACTTGTGGCGAGCAAAGCAGGAGGTGCGTCGGGTATTGGCCTCGGTTGCTTACGACCGCAGCCGCCCCGTTCTCCGGGTAGGCATTGTCGGCGAGATATTCATGGTGCTGGAAAATTACGCCAACATGAATGTGGAAGAACGGCTGGGGGAGATGGGAGTTGAGGTCCATCGTGGCGTTTGGCTGAGTGACTGGCTCAATGACCGCTATCGTTTTAAACTCTTCAGGCGGAATCAATTCAAGTGGTCCCTCAGTCAGGCAGCACCATACTTGTGCGAACCCAGTGGGGGTGAAAGCGTGAAATCCATAGGCAAATCTGTCTGCTTTGCCAAAAAGGGATTTGACGGAATCGTCCATCTGATGCCCTTCACGTGCATGCCGGAGCTGGTGGCCCAGACGATTCTGACCAAAGTGTCAAGCGATTATAATATCCCGGTGCTTACCCTAATCTTCGATGAGCATACTTCGCCTGGTGGGGTGCAAACCCGGCTGGAGGCCTTTGTAGATCTGATACACCGTAAAAGAGGTTTAAAGGGAAAAAATGGCGATTAACTCTTGCTTGGAAAATCCTCCCATGACACGGTTCGCCACTTTGCTCGCCTTCATTTTCTGTCTCACTTCATTGAATTCTGTCTTGGCTGATAACGAAATTACTCATGAGGACAAATGCCGGGTGTGGAAAACGTACGTAGACCGCAGGGTAGCACGGTACCGCGAAGAAATAGAGGTGATGAGTACAAAACAGGCCTCCCTAGAGGAGAGGCTCGCCCGCCCCGAGTCCTTGAAAAACGAGAGGGAGAGGTCGATGTATCAGGAAAAAGCGGCGTCGGCTCAGGAAAAGATCCGTTTAAACCAACTAAAAATCGACCGATTCCAGCAGCGAAGAAATTGTGCATATGCTGCCGGACTTTCCCCAATCAAATACCGCTACTGCAAGTGGGTGCTTGAGGCCTCCAGGCAGGGAAAATCCACTGGTGCTAAACTCATGGCCTTCGTGAGCGAGATGGGTAACGCCACCAAGGAGGAACTCTACCAGCTGCGAGAGTGGTTGCATGATCTGGGCGAGTAACGCCCTGGATTCAGCATATACTGAGGCTATAGGAACTGCTTTTTCCCCAGGCCGGAGGCCAGCCACTCTAGAGGTCACCGGTTTCCCATTTACCGCAACGATCCCCCCACCGTACCAAGCGCTCCTGGCCTGCGGCCACCGGTACTCTGACCTCCATGACCTCGCAGCCGTTGGAGCAACCCTCACATTCAAAACCGTTGAGCTCGTAAGGTATCTCTCCAACCTCAAAACCGAGGAAGCGAGTTTGTTTGCTTGAGTCCACCACTTCCTTGGCCAAGAGCGCGGCACCAATGGCTCCCATTACCTCAAAATCAGGGGGAACAACCAATCCTTTTCCCAGAACTCGCTCAAACGCAGTTCGCATGCCCACATTTGCAGCTACACCACCCTGAAACAGAATAGGTTGGCGTAGCTCCTGGCTCTTGACCAGATTGTTCATATAATTGCGCACGAGGGCCTCACATAGACCGGCGATGATATCTTCCACACTGTGGCCCATCTGCTGTTTGTGGATCATGTCCGACTCTGCAAACACGGTGCAACGACTGGCAATTTTTACCGGTTTTCTGGCTCTGAGGGCGTATTCACCAAAGGATTCAATGGGGATTCCCAAGCGGTACGCCTGTTGGTCAAGAAAGGAACCGGTACCGGCGGCACACACCGTGTTCATGGCAAAGTCGATTACGGTGCTGTTGCGCAAGATAATACTCTTGGAATCCTGTCCGCCAATTTCGATGATTGACTGGATGTCTGGTTCATAATGGAGGGCTGCCACAGCGTGGGTGGTGATCTCGTTCTTGATCACATCGGCACCTATGAGAATGCCGGCCAGGTAACGTCCACTGCCAGTGGTGCCTGCACCGGCTATGGTCAACTCTCCGTCCATTTTCTGAGCCATTTCCAGGAGACCATTTTGCATCGCCTTCATGGGTTGGCCGTGGGTGCGCAAGTACTGCTTGTGAAGCACTCGACCAGCATCATCCATGAGCACCAGGTTGGTGCTGATGGAACCAACATCGATTCCGAGGTAAGCGGCTTTCATGGACACATCCTTTTGCAATGTCAGTTGTCCGTGGTTCGTAGTCAGTTGCATGGAAGTGTGAAAAGTCAATCCATTGAGATCATACCTTAAATGGGCACATTTGGCGACGATTCTCTTGTGGAAAATGGAGCTTTACAGATTGCTGATTTCGGATCGCAGATTTCAGATTTGCCTACCTTGAAAAGGGTAATCGAAGGATTCAGCAATCTGAGATCTACAATCTGCAATCTACAATCTAAGACTGTGGGAGAGGCCTCGAAGCCCCGACTTCATCCTAATCTCCCCGTCTCCCTTTGCCCGTGTCCCCGTGGCAATCTTTGCTCACACCATGACAGCACTGCCGGCAGCAGAATGAGAGCGGCAAGAAGGCAGCTGAGGATGCCCAGGCCGGTAACCCAGCCGATGCTGCGCAGACCGGGATAATGGGAGCTCACCAAGGAACCGAACCCTATGGTGGTGGTCAAGGAGGTAAGTACAATGGCGCGACCTATTTGCCTGAGAACCACCGTTAGGCTCTGTGTCGACTCCTCTCGCCAGTGGTGGACAATGTGAATGCCATCATCAATCCCGATCCCCACGATCAGAGGCAATACAATGAAGTTGGCGTAATTAAATGGCAGTGACGCCAAGGCCATAACCCCCAACATGGCAATGATTCCGGCAACCAGGGGAATGATAGCGAGAGCTGCAGTCAAAGGGTGTCGCAGAGCCAAAAGCAGTGCCACCGTGATAGCCACACCGGCCAGAACGAGGGAGTCGCCCAAATCTTGCCAGACCAGGCCTTTGAGATGATCTGTCAAAACCGGCCATCCGGCCAGCCGCCACTGGCTCTGACTCAGGCCACTTTCGGCCACGGCCCTTTGAAGATCCAGGGTTAAACGCTTCAGATCGCTCTTACGCCACAACCCTTCCCGGGGATAGATAAAGGTGAACAGCTTTTTGTTTTGCCCGTGACCCACCAGAAAAAGATCCAGCAAGCCCTGGAGATTGGCTTGCTGGAACGTTCCTGAATCAACCTCTCCGCTGGGCTGCACCAGTGTTCTCAACCAGCGCAGATATGCGTCGTACTCAGGGAGAAAGTGGAAACCGTTCTCCTGAAGGGCCTGTTTGAAGGAGGCTTCGATACGATCAGGATTGAGCTCCGCACCGTGGCGATGGAAGAACTCCAGTGCCTTCCGCTGGCCCTCCGGTGCCGGCCAGTAGGAAAGAATGCTGCGATAGTGCGACAATCTCCCCGCACTCTGCAGTCGGTTCAAAGCCTTCTCAATACGCCAGGCGCGATTCAGCAGTACCGCATCGCTATCACCCTCCAAGACCAGGAGCAGATATCCGCTGGCGCCACCCAGGATGGACTCAAGTTGTTTCTCCACGGCCATGTGGTCTGCTTGTTGGGGCCGCAAAGCCCGGAGCTCTTCTTCAAAGGAGACGTCAAAGGCTGACACCCCAAGGATTGTCAACAAGACCAGGCTGGTTGCCACAACTAGGCGTGGACGGGCTACCACGGAGCTGATCAGGGACTCGAGACCAAAGTTGGGAATAGGTCGGGCCGAGCCCAGGATTCCACCACGGTTCTGCTGGTAAACAAGGAGAGCAGGAAGCACCACCAGCATGGCGGTGAGGCAGGCAATCATGCCCACACCGGTAATGATACCCAGTTCTTGAAATCCCCTGAAAGAAGATGCTCCCAGAGCAAAAAAGGCTGCCGCAGTAGTCAGTCCTCCCATGAGAATTGCACGACCGCTTTTCGTCAATGCCAGGTGCAGCGCGGTTGGCTGGTTCTGACTCTGAGAGGCCTCCACATATAGGTTGAGCAAGTGTATGGCGAAGTCAATACCGAGTCCCAAGAGAACGGCGGCGAAGGCACCGGTGAGGATGTTGACGTGGCCGAAAATAAGCTGCAAAGCCCCGAAGGTCCAGATAAGGGCCATGCCCAGTGGTAGGAGCATGAGAAAAAGGATGCGCAGCTGTCGAAAGACGAGATAAAAGAGAAGGGTAACACCGAGGAACGAGATGATGAAGCTGCTTTGCAAATCTCTACGGGTAAGAGCCTCGTCCTCCAGGGCAATGGGATATCCGCCGGCGAAAGAGACAGTGGGAGCGATAGGGTCGCCGGGGTGAGATTGCTGCCAGTTGCGAACGGCGTTTTCGGCTGCCGCCGAAACAGCAGCCATGAGACGTTTGGTGTATTCGATGTTTCGCGCCGATTGCTCGGGCCGTATGAATATCAGAAGATGACGGCGGCTCTTATCCACCAGGTAGCCATCCTCCAGATCAAGGCCGGCAAAAGAACGCTGGGCAAACCAGCGGGAAAGCCAGAGGTGGCGCAGTCCCAGAGGGTCTCTTACGATGAGTTCCCTGACTCCACCCTGCATTGGCATCAACAGGAGACGTTTGTTTTCTCGCACCTGATTGTGAATGGAAGCATCACTCAGCCGGTGGAGCAGATCAAGCCTTTCCTTTTCGGAGAGAAACAAGGCAGCATGAGGCATAAGAACCTCAGTGAAGAAGCGTTTCTGTTGGCTGCTAACCCTGGCCTCCAGATACCCTATGTGCGGGAAAGATGTTATTTCTTCAACAAATGCATCGACTACTTGCTTGCCGCTTTCCAGGTCTCCAGGTTCAGGGAGACTGACCAGCACGACAAGCACGTCCTGAGGGCCCGCTTCCTGCAGATCGGCCAATAGTTTTCTGGCCTGGCTGTCTCTGGACGGCATGAGAGAGTCGAGGCTGGAGTCCATTCGGAGCTGGGTGATGAGTACAATGGACAGTCCGGTGAGAAGGGCAGCGCTCAGCAGAATCAGCCGATGGCCTCGGACAATGCGGTCAGCAAGAGCTGCAAAGAGAGTCTGGGCCATAAATAAATCTCGCCCCTCTATCCGGTGGTTTTACCTAGGTCAAGCCGTCTCATCTGGACGTGGTTAGGGAGAGATCATAACTCCCTGGAAGTATTGGAGTAGTATGATCGTTACATGTTTCATGCCACCTGTTGTGTCCTGAAAGCTGGCACAACACACCACTACTTCATCAATCCAGTATACAACCAGATACTCCGGACGTTGCTTCTTTTCTCTTGTTAGTGTATCTGGCCTTTGCCAAAAAAAAAGGAGCAGGCGTTCACGTGCCTGCTCTCTACAAGGATTGCCCACTATGTACTGAGAAGGAACCAGGTTATGGTACCCTATTCGCATCAGTTAACGGGAAAACTTCTGCACCCGTGAGTTGGCCGTGTCGGCCACGTACACATTTCCGGCTCCATCCGCACTGAGTCCATACGGCTTGATGAACTGCCCGGAGCTCGTGCCTGGTCCACCGTAGGATCTGAGACTCTGTCCGGTTGGACTCATTTCCCAGATCAAGGCGGTGGCAGCATCCAGTACCAACAGGTTCCCCGAGGTCCGGTCCAAGGCTACATCAGCAGGATATTTCAGTCGGTCGGTGAAGGCGGCAAGAAACCGACCTTGGAAGTCGAACTTTTGCACCCTCCGCATCTTGCTGTCTGCAACGTAGACATTACCGTTTTCATCCACTGTCAGCCCCATGGGTTCGACAAAATCGCCGCTGCCCTTGCCTTTGCGGCCCCAGGCGCGTAAGAATCTCCCCTGATTGTCGAACACCTGGACCCGGTTCAGTTTGGCATCCACCGTGTAAATGGACCCCTCCGGTCCCACTGCAATCCCGCTCAAAAAAGCAAAATCGCCGTTTCCGTTGCCTTTCCGGCCCCACTGGCCGAGATAAACGCCGTTGGCATCAAATTTTTCTACCCGAAAATTGTAGGTGTCGGCAACGTACACATTGCCTTCACCGTCCACGGCCACATCGTAGGGGCGAGCCAAACTACCAGAACCAGTCCCCTCCTGTCCCCAGCTCTTTAAGAAGGTACCGCCGGTATCAAATACTTGGATCCGGTTGTTGTACGTGTCCGCCACATAAATGTTGCCAAAACCATCTGCCGCTAGCCCAAATGGTTTGAGAAAATCTCCGGAGCCTGTACCTGGCACGCCCCAGGCTTGAGCAAAACGGAGGGTGGTGCTCGGGCCCACCGAAGATGGAAGACCGAGCAAGGGCCTATCCACCCTGGCAGCTGCAGCTCCCATGGAAATCACATTTTGGCCCACCGATACGGTCTCATTGGTTTTCTGCTCAACCACCCTGGTAAAGGCTAGCTTCTCCTGAGCCTCGGTGACCTGAAGCTTACCCGTGTGGATTTTTTCGACTCCCAGAATCTCCCCTGAGACCGGGTGCTTGATGATCTCGCCTTCCCGGTAGACTTCAAATTGCATACCTGGTTTTGCCCCAGCAGACTTTCCCAGATCAATGATGAAAGTCTCTTCTTTCTGGTGGATGATGAATCCCCGCAGGGGAAACTTGCTCACCAATTGGGCCACAAAAGGGTTTATCTTTCGGGACATGGCGCCAACGCTGGTGGCTGCCAAGCGATCGGCCACTTTAATGGTAGCACTTTCCGTCTCAATAATTTTCACGTTCAAATCAAGACCTTGTCGGTGACTGATAACCGCGCCAGTGGCTATGTAGGTGGCTCCCAGGACCCGCCCCAATTGGGCCGCAGTATCGACATCGATAACCCCGGTTATGCCCAATTGTTGCTCTTCCATGACCTTTTGCAACGCTTGGCGTTCGATAACATCAAAACGGCCTTGTTTTACGAAAGCGGTAGTGAGCCACTGGGCTGCAATCTTACCCAGATCCTGAGACTTGGCTTTCTCTCCTTGCGCTTCCAGATCCACCACGGCGATCCTGGTACGAGTCGTAGCATGCACGTGTGTCTGGGAGGTAACCCAGAAAAAGAGGGCAACGGTCAAAATCACGCAGCTTACACCCACCCGCTGGTTTGGCTTCATTTCTGGTCTCCTTGCAACCGCCTGGACTGGGAATACGCCTGCCAGGCCGGATCGGCGAACGACTTGTACGAGTCAGCAAACTCATCCATGGAATCAGCCAGTTGGGTGAAGATCAAATCCGCCCCCTCATGGGTGAAGTAGGCCCCGTGGTTCAGCGCCATCTCACGGCCCACCTCAGGGTGATCCACAAGCATGCAGGGGCGATACAAGTTGTCGTCGTATGGTATCTTTGCTTTTATTGCCTGAAACAAGGGAGAGTTGAGGGCTTCTTTCAATGAGGTGTTATGGATGTTGTGGGTGGCAAAGTGGCAAAACACACAGGGCTCCACATCACCCTTGGCATTGATGTGCGCATACTTGCGAGCGCCGGACATGCAGCCATTCACCACCGGACCATCATTCCAAAAATCTATGAACAGCATTGCCTTGCTATTGCGCCAGCGGCCCAGGCACGCCCTCAGATAATCTCTTTGAGCGGGAGTAGGCATGAGTTCGGTTTTAGGATCCCTTCCCACCGGGACATACATGAAGTAGCAGCCGAGAAGGCACCCTTTTTCACTCATGAAATCTATGAATTCGTCGCTGGTGATGATGTCGTGATTCTCTTTGGTTTGCGTGGCGGAGTAGCCAAAGAGCACCCCCCCATCACGAAGCATGTCCATGGCCTGCATAACCCGGTCGAAGTGACCTTTTCCTCGCCTCTGATCTGTGTATTCCCTGTAGCCCTCAATGCTGATAGAGGGTAGGACATTGCCCACCGAGACGATCTTTTCCACTATTTTTTCGTCAACAAGGCCCCCGTGGGTATACACCAGGAAGGACATATCATTGTGCTTCCGGAAAATATCAAAAATGTCCTTCCGGAAGAAAGGCTCACCCCCAGAAATGGTGATGAAATAGATGCCCATTTCCTTGGCCTCATCGAGGATCCGGTCTATGGTCTCAAAACTCAATTCGTCATTCTGCGTGTAGCTGCCCGCATAGCAGCCAAAACAGTTGAGGTTGCAGCGCATGGTGGGGCTGATTACCAGGAATCCCGGGGGGTAGTAGCCTCCGGGATCTTGAGCGAAGGCTTTACGTTTGTTGGTGCCTACCAGGAGTTGGTTGATAACGTAGCTTTGGATGATGGTCTTGCGGTGGTGGGGGTTGAGAGACCGAAGTATTTTCTTGGTAATTTCCAGGCTGGGATGTCCCTGGTCAAAAAGATCTCGAATCCACCGAATCCGGTGAACATAGTAGTCCCTCTTCGCGAGCTTTTCGGCAAGCTTGGCCACCGTCAGGTAGATGAGCTTGAACAGTTTGTCGTTGCTTACATGGGCCAGGGAAGCCATCAACAGATTAATGGCGTGAACTTCCAACCGATGGTTATTGGTCTTCAATGTTCTCCTCCAAAGCTCAGGAGTTTACTCAATTTTAAAGCCACGTCCTTTGCGCTTGGTTTCTCTACTCACACTATTAGATGCCAGAGGCGAATGAGGCCATCACCGATGCCCACGAACATTAGACTGCCTAAAATACTTCCGCTAATCAAGAGGGAAAAACTTGTTTTTTTGGGGAGACCAATGATATGAGCCAGAAAAACCCCGCTCCACATGCCACCTCCCTTCACTGGCAGCATGGTGAGAAGTACTACTCCCGCATGCCCTAGAGTTTTAAATCTCTGGAAAAAGTGTCTTTCCTTAGTGGCATCGCCTTTTCGCTGAAAATGTTTCCTGAGCCGTTGTAGCCGTTCACTGGTGAATGTATGTTCATAAAGGTAATAAAAACAAGGAATCTGCAAAGTATCCATAAAAACAACGAGGGGGAAAAACAAGAGGAGATTGAGCCTGAATAGACTGGCGGTTAAAACCGCTGCGGGTCTTCCCCCTAAGATATAGAGAGCGATGAAGTACAGGAGGCTGTGCTCATGAATGTGCTGCTGCAGCCATGCGATCAGATCGCCCATCAATTCAACACCAAGGGTCCAGCCTCCAGTGAAGAGGTCGGAAGTCTTAATTATTTAGCGTAACTGTAGGTATTTTTCAATTACTTTTTGCCTCGTGTTCAGATTCTCCTTCTCATACGGACATGGATAAAGTCTTTACTCCCGTAAAAGGGCAGCAAGGCCAGCAAACTCCCAAAGATTGGCAGAGGATCGTCCAGGTCAATGATGTCATAGCGCAAATTCGGTTGGTGGAATTCAAAAAAGCTCGGTTTCAGTTGCCAGCGATTGGGGTTTTGCAGGAAGTGGAGAATATCTCCCGGAAGGAGCCAGCGGCAACGCTGTCCCACCTTGTAGTGGTGCACAGTAGGAACATCCAAACCCAGGGCCATTAAGGCCAGCAGGTAGGGGAAATTCACCCCAGCATGGATTGCTAGGGCCAATGATCCCCAAAAGCGAGGATTTACCTCTAGCAGCTTGGCTTTGCCATCGCGAGTATCGATTTTGAATTCAGCCATGGCCACGCCCACCAAATGGAGGCTCTCCAAGAGTCTCGCCCCGTCACGTCTCGCCTGGTCATGGATAAAGCTTTCGCGCAGAGTACTGGGCCCACCATCTACTGGGTACTCTCGAAGGCGGCGATGGATAAAGCTGGCTCGCACCTGATGATCTTGATCCAGCAGGAAACTGGCGCCAATCCCTGCACCCTGAGGTGGCAATCTTTCCTGCAGCAATGGCAGTTGTCCAGAATGAAACACTCGCTCCAGGGCAGCGACTAACTGCTCTGGCCCCGCCACGTATTGGACCCCAGCGCTTCCTGACCCCACTCTCGGCTTGACCACCACCGGATACTCCAGCTTTCTGCTCAGTGGTTTGGCTTCTTCTATAGTGGTAATCTCGAAGGTTCTCGGAATGGGGATACCCAGTGCTTCTGCTCGCCTGAGCACCTTCAGTTTGTCACGAGCGAAGAGCAAACTCTGGTACGCGGCAAAAGGGAGACGAGTTTTATCTTGAAATCGCTCCCTGTTTTGGGCAAGCAGCAGCAGGGTGTCCTCCTCCATTGGCATAAGCACGTGGTGGGGTTGTCGATCCAGATAGTTTTCGAGAAAGACAAGGTATTGGGACGGCTGCAGAACAGGGGATGGGGTGCGGACCCGGCGGTGACAGTAGCGGGAGAAGAGCGCGGGCGCCAGATAGGTGCTCTCACCGACGGTAACTCGCATCCCCATGCGGCCAAGGGCTCGAACCGCGGCAAGCGTCTTGCGCCAGTAACCATCGGTGATGAAGATACGAGTCTTTTTCAGGTCCGTGGGGACTTGTCCTGGGAGTGAGTTGGGAAGGTGGGTACGGCAACTCTTGTGCAGGTCGGCCTTGCTGCTGAGGGCGAAATTCCATATCGTACTGTTCATGAGTTTGTCAGGATTAGACGTTTAGCTGGACCGTGGTATAGTACTATAGCAAATGGGCGAGGGATTCAATGCCATATTCTCCTGTCTACACCGGGATGCAACCTGAGTCAACCTTGACGCGAAAGGCATAATCTGATAAACAACACTACCTCTCCCCAGCCAATTTTTCTTCCTTCGCTACGAGAAAATTGTGTTCGTTCTCAAGAGGCCCACCAGAACTAACTGGTGCCAAGAGAAATAGAAGCTCGTCGGCCTGGTAAGAGATTGGGATTTTGACGGCACAGTAAATCCGCCTGAACCGGACCAGATGCAATCCCGCCGAGGGCGGGACACCTGGACTTTTTGCGAAGCCGTCAAGCTTGGTTCTATGAGATTCAAGGGTAAAATCGCTCTTATAACTGGTGGAATCCGAGGCATTGGTGCGGCCATTAGCAAGAGTTTCCTTCTCGAGGGTGCCCATGTTGTGGTAACCTATTCCCAGGATCAAGATCAGGCGCGAACATTTCAAGAGGAACTCGGGACCAGTGCTCCACAAGCGATTGTTCACCGTGCAGACGCGTCTGACTTTGATGGTATGAAAATTCTGGTCGAGCAAACCCTTGAGCAATTTGGCCGTCTGGATATCCTGGTAAACAACGCCGGAATTCGGCGTGACAACCTGGTAATGTTCATGTCTGAAGCAGAGTGGCATGATGTGCTGCGGGTGAATCTCCAGGGTACTTTCGTCTGCTCCAAGCTGGCACTGAAACCCATGATTGCCCAGCGGTGGGGACGGATGATCAACATCGTCTCACCGAGTGCATTAATGGGTCGTCAAGGCCAGGCCAACTATGCCGCAGCCAAAGGGGGTGTAGCAAGCTTCACCAAGTCTCTGGCAAGAGAGGTGGGTAAGCTCGGTATCACTGTCAATGCCGTGTCTCCTGGGGTCATTGAGACCGATATGACTCGTTCCTTGCCTGAAAAAACCCTGGCTGAACTGAAGCAGTCCATCCCCATGGGCCAATTCGGCCGACCGGAAGATGTGTGCGGAACAGTTTTGTTCCTGGCCTCAGAGGGAGCCTCTTATATTACCGGACAAGTTATCAGGGTGGATGGAGGTTTGACCTGAGCCAATTTATTGGACCAAATTTTGCATATACGGGCTTGAACAGAAGCTTCTCATGAAGGAGGAACTGGCATTGCAAATGTCCTTGTTAGAGCGGGAAGATCTCGTCGAACATCTGAAGGCGCTCCTTGTCCGCACTCTCCGTTTAGAAGACATTGGCCCGGAGGACATCGTTGACTCAGAGCCCCTGTTTGGCGATGGGCTAGGCCTCGATTCCATCGATGCCCTGGAATTGGTGGTTGCCATCGAGAGGGAGTACGCTGTTGAGATCCCAGACGCGGAGGTGGGACGGCGTGCTTTTGCTTCAGTCGATGCGCTGGCGGATTTCATACGTGAGAAGGGGGCGGTGCAAAAGGCTTCCGATGCGGTGGGTTGAAACCACGACGAAGGTCAGGTTCAATGAGGTGGATCAATGGGGCATAACCTGGTACGGTCACTATTTTGCCTGGTTTGAACTGGCTCGGATGAAAGTTCTGGAGAAGTTCTCCCTCCTTCCCGAAGACTTCACCGCTTTGGGGTTTGTGGCACCGGTGGTGAATGCCCATTGCGAATTCAAGAAACCAGCCCGCACCAATGACCTCATACAGATACGAGCACACCTTCTGAAGCCACAGACGGCATCTCTGACCTTTCAATTCGAAATTCTGTTGCAGAATGACGAATCTTTGCTCGCCAGGGGTGAAACGGTTCAGGTCTTACAGCGGTTGGATGGAACCATGATATACAAACTAACCGGCACCCTCAAAGAGCGGGTGGAGTCGATGGTCCAATATTTTTGGCCCGAATAAACGAGTGGGGTCACATTCTTGGTGGTTGTTGCCTGAAACCAATCTCAATCAGTTTCGCAATCAGTTCGGTAAACCACAAAGACCACAACGTGCACAAAGAGGACACTACCATTGAGGCGAAATTCTTTGTGATCTTATCCTTTGAGGTGATACAGCAGTCTGTTGCTTCTGGGCAACATCCAGTGCAGACTCGATCCCTATGGACTGAAATATGTCACTCTCCCATGAACAGGTTCAGAACTTGCTGCCTCACAGATATCCCTTTCTCTTCGTCGACAAAGTCACTTCCCTGGAACCTGGTCATAGAGTGGAAGGTACATTCCAGGTAAAAGGTGACCACCCCTTCATTAACAAGGTCGGCGAGATTCCAGTTTTTCCAGCCTTTCTGGTGGTTGAAGCCCTGGGGCAAGTGGCGGCGCTCTGTATCCGTTATCCCCAGCAAAAATCTTCACCTGTACCTGGTGGCCAAGGTTTTCTGGTTCGCATTGACCAATGTTCATTGGAAAAACCAGCCCGGCCGGAGGACGAGTTACTTTTGACAGCCAATCTGGTGAGAGGATTTACCACCCTTTATAAATTCGAGGCAAAAGGTTTCGTTGATGGCCAAGTAGTGGTGAAGGCGTCCTTGACCCTTTACCTGGAGTTCTAGCATATGGCAGTCCCCAAAGATGCAGCATCTTTCAGATTGTGTGGACTGGTTCCTGCTTTCAATCTTTCTCGTACTATTTCTCAGGTTGTCCGGCAAACCCGGCAGTACCTACCCGAGGTTCTGGTAGTGGATGATGGTTCCCAGGATGATACGGCCCAACTGGCCAAGAAAAGTGGCGCCAAAGTTCTCAAAATTCCCAGAAACCAAGGGAAAGGGTGGGCCTTGCGATGTGGTATCAGGTATTTGCTGCAGGATCCATGGGAGGGGATAATCACTCTTGACGGCGACTTGCAGCACGATCCAACCGAGATCCCCAAACTCGTCCAGGAGTATGAACGCACAGGTGCACACATTGTCGTTGGCTCTAGAATGGAGGAGGCGAAAAAGATTCCCTGGATTCGCTATTGGACCAATAGAGTTGGAGTCTACTGCATCTCGTGGGCGGCCGGGCAGCCGTTGGCGGACACCCAAAGCGGCTTCCGTGTTTACCGCAGAGAGGTTTTTGAATTGATTCCGCTCTGGACCACTCGTTACGATACCGAGACGGAAATCTTGATCAAAGCCGGCATGCGGGGAATGAGGATCACATCTGTTCCCATACAAACGATTTATCATAAGGATGATGCAAACAGCTCTTCTTTCCGACCTTTTCCGGATACTTTCCTCATTTGCATGGTGTTCTTGAAAAGCCTCTTCTGGCGAAAGGGGTTGTATTTACGTGATTTTGAGATATGAGATAACCGATATCGTTGGAGTGGAGGAGTACTCCGTAGACTTTGACTGCTCTCACGTCTGTGGAGCCTTTAAAACATTGGGGTGGGGTTAGATGAGTAGGTCGGATGTAATTGTCACCGGAATAGGTGTTGTCTGCGCTCTCGGGGAGAATAAGGACTTATTTTGGAATGCTCTACGTCAGGGCACATGCGGAATCGGCTCCATAGATCTCTTTAATGTTTCGGGGTACCGCAGCCGTATCGGTGGTCAGGTAAGAGATATTGATTTCTTCTCCCGACTCTCCCCGCACCATTGTCGTCGGTTGGGACGTTGCGATCTTTTAGGGCTTTGGGCTGCCCATGAAGCTTTAGAGGAAGCGAAAATCATGGAACGCGCCCTTCCTCCCGAGCGCATTGCCGTCGTCCTAGGTGCAGGTGCCGGCGGTGTACTGGAGGCAGAGCAATACCGCCGCCAGCTCTACGAGGGTCTGGTGCGACCGCGTCCATCTCTGCTTATGCCGTTTCCGGCCTGCAACCTCACCGACGCCATCGGCAACCTTTACGGTTTTCACGGACCTCGATCTACCATTGCCACCGCTTGCTCTTCCAGTGCTACCGCCATAGGCTATGGCGCAGATCTCATTCAGTCTGGCCAAGCTGAGGTGGTTATTGTCGGAGGTGCTGAGTCCCTCTCGGAACTTACCTTTTCCGGCTTCAACGCGCTCCGCTCAGTGGATCGCTCCACCTGCCGACCTTTTGATCGGAATCGGGAAGGGTTGGTGCTCGGCGAGAGCGGAAGTATTCTGGTGCTCGAGTCACGGCGGTTCGCCGAGGCCCACGGGATATCTGGTTATGCTCGCGTGCTTGGATATGGCATTTGTGCCGACGCCTACCACATGACTTCTCCCGATCCTCAGGGGGAGGGAGCAGAAAGAAGTATGGCCAATGCACTTAACAATGCAGCGGTACCTGCAGATGCAGTGGACTATGTCAACGCCCACGGCACCGGCACGGTACTCAATGACAGAGTGGAGACTATGGCGATCAAGCGGCTTTTCGGCAAAAGGGCCCAATCGATGCCGGTCAGTTCCGTCAAATCCGCCATTGGACACTGTCTCGGTGCCGCCGGAGGGGTGGAGGCTGCCGCCACCATCTTGGCCCTCCATCACGGGGTA
>CAYFXH010000005.1:63566-66602 GCA_964346905.1 uncultured Desulfobacteraceae bacterium
GCCTCCGACATTGAATTACCAGGATCCCGATCCCGAGTGCGACCTGGATTACGTGCCCAACGAGTCTAGAGCTGCGACTGTTCAAGTGGCACTGTCCAACTCTTTCGCCTTCGGCGGCAACAACACCACCCTTGTTTTTAGTAAGGTAGAACCATAAGATCGAGTGCAGCTATGCCCATCCGGAAACAAACGTCTGGGGTGTCATGCTGAGGAGGCCCACCAAGGGCGGGACGACGGAGAATCTCGAGATCCTTTGCGAAGTTTAATCCCCTCGACAGGCTCAGGATGAACGTGTGGAGGGCTCAGAATGACAATGCACCGTTTTCTGATGGACACTAGCCAGTGGATTTGAGAAAGACTGTTTCCTGAGTTTCCACGGCAAAGGGAGCTATGACAAAGGTACCCGTGAACATAACCGGTCTGGGCATGCTGAACGCTCTGGGTCTTGGCAGATCAACCTACTGGGATCAATTGCTCAATGGAACCTCTGGCATTGCCCCAGTTCGGAGCTTTGATGCCAACAAATACGCTGGTAATCTTGGGGCTGAGATAGATAATTTCCAGGCAAAGGCCTTTATGGAGCCACGTTTTTACCGCAGGTTGAGTCGCCAGTCCCGCTTAGCCGTGGCCGCCAGTATTGAGGCCATCAGGGATAGTGGTCTGGAGATATCTGACCAGAATCGCCACCGGATCGGCGTGGTGTTTGGTACCGCTTTCGGCAGCACGCAGCAAACGGATTCCTTTTTCGTGAGCCTTCTGGATCATGGTCCGCAGGCAGCCGAGCCAATCCTTTTTCCCGATACGGTTCCCAATGCACCGGCCAGCCATGTGGCTATGTATCACGGTCTGCAAGGCCCCAATAGCACTTTTTGCCAAAATCACCTGTCTGGTGAATGCGCCTTGGCCTACGGTCTCTCGTTGCTTGAACGAGGTCAAGCAGACACCGTGGTCGTGGGGGGTGCAGATGAACTTTCAGCAATCTTGTTTCACAGCCTTGACTCGGTGCAGGCTTTGAAGCCAATCCACCAGAAGGAGCCGCTCCATCCCAGCCAGTTTCCCACGGGCAAAGGTTTCATCCCTGGCGAAGGGGCTACCTGTATGGTATTGGAGCGAGCAGACCTGTCAACAAGACCACGGAAAAATGCGTATGGAACGGTTCTGTCGCTGAGACTCACCAGTGGAGTAACCAACCAAGGGCACTACGAGGTCGATGGTAGGGCGATGGCCGAAGGGATGCGGGCTGCACTTGAGGAAGCCAGAATTCAAGCTACAGAGATTGGCGTCATCGGACTGGCGGCCAATGGTATTGATGAACTTGAAAATGCTGAGGCTCAGGCCTTGGAGGAGGTTTTTGGTCCGAAGTGGCAGGAGATCCCCAAAATGCCACTCCGGTATTTCGTGGGTGATTTTGGTAGTGCCGGTTTGCTCACGGCGGCCACCATTCTTCTCTCTCTAGCTGAATCCACTATTCCGCCAACCATTCAAGGCCGCGATCTAAGCGAAACCGCAGGGGAATCCCTGAGATTTGCTCCCGCGAGAAAGGAAACTCTTGTCGCAGGCATGGCGATTGGTTCTACTTTTGGAGGTGGAAGTGGGTGTATGATTTTCTCCAGGGGTCACCCACGGTAACGGAAGATAAGATGATGCGTATCCTCCTGGTTTCACCCAATACAGAGATGCTCCCTGATCCAGTCTTTCCTATCGGACTGGCCTTTTTGAGTGGTGCGCTGGAGAAAAGCTCCCACCAGCACCGTATACTTGACCTCTGTTTTGCAGAGGATTACGGGAAAGCTCTCGACCAGGCTGTGGCTGATTTTCGACCTGAGGTAATCGGCCTGTCGCTGCGCAACGTGGATAATGTGGCCTATCCCAATACCCATTCCTACCTCCCTTTATACCGGAAGATTATCTCCCATCTGAGGCACATCACTTCAGCTCCCATCGTCCTGGGTGGCTCAGGCTTTAGCCTGATGCCGGGGCTTATATTGACCAATCTTCAAGCAGATTACGGAATCGTGGGTGAGGGCGAACTGGCTCTGATTCGGTTCCTCGACCACCTGGAGGGAGGCAAGTCTCCTGATCTGCTTCCCGGCGTGGTCTCTTCTACCCATTCCCGCAAAACCTCACGAATGGTAGAACCAGAACGGTTTCCCTTTCAGGATCCTCTTATGCCCTCCAGGGAAAAGCTCGCCAACGAGGAGTATCTTCGTTTTGGCGGGATGGGCAACATCCAAACCAAAAGAGGCTGTGCCTTTTCGTGTGTCTACTGTACCTATCCGCTCATCGAGGGTCGTGAGGTTCGATTGCGGCCGCCCAAGGAGGTGGGTGAGGAAATCCAGCAGATGTATGATGCGGGTGTGGACACCTTTTTCGTTGTGGACAATGTTTTTAACTTTCCACCACACCATGCCAAGTCCATATGCATGGAAATCTTACAGCGAAACCTGAAGGTAAGCTGGAGTTGTTATCTCCATCCTGAGTTTGTCACAGAATCCCTGCTGCTTCTCATGAAGGAGGCTGGTTGCACCGGCGTTGAGTTCGGCACCGATGCGGGTTCCGACCTACTCCTCAAACGATTAGGAAAGTCATTTACCAAAGAGGAGGTGCAGCGGGGTTCGGAACTGTGTCATAAGGTCGGACTGTCTTGCTGTCATTCGTTGGTTTTCGGCGGGCCGGGTGAAACTAGGCAAACCATTGCCGAAACGCTAGCTTTGATGGAGGAAGTGTCGCCGACAGCAGTGATTGCCATGGTGGGAATCCGATTGTTTCCAGGTACAGAATTGGCAGGGTTTGCATCGGCTCAAGATCTCATCATGACGGACAAGACCATGCTCAAACCGACGTTCTATCTGGCTGATTCCATTCGCTCCTTCGTCCTCGAGCTGCTGCACGAGCATGCGGCCGAGAACCGACACTGGATTCTACCGGGTTCAAACGTAAATATTGACAGAAGACTGCAGGAAAAGCTTCGCCGTTTCGGTCTGAAGGGTCCACTATGGGAACACATGCAGATCAGGAGGAAGTAGGTTGTCCGTA
>CAYFXH010000005.1:66612-71825 GCA_964346905.1 uncultured Desulfobacteraceae bacterium
TCAGGATTGCGGATTTCGGATTTGGGAAGGCACAGGGTCAGCTGGCAGCGGGCAGAAGACAGAGGGCAGAGGACAGAAGAAAGAATTGCGAATTGCGGATTGTGGATTTGGGAAGGCATAGGGTCAGCTGGCAGAAAGGCAGGAGGCAGCTGGTAGAAGACAGAGGACAGAGGTCAGAGGGCAGAGGACAGAAGACTGAGGTCTGAGGTCAGAAGTCAGAGCTTGAAAGGTTTAAATGATTTCACGGTTTTAACGGTTTCAACGGTTTCAACGGTTTAGGACGACGGACAGAGCCGATAGGGTATGCTGTTGGAGCCTGTGGGGCGGGCCTCCGTGCCCGCCAGAGGACGATGCGCGTGAATAATCTTCTCACCGTGGATCTTGAAGACTGGTTTCACATATGTGAGGTGGAGCATTTGCTGCCCAGGAAGGATTGGGGCAGGCTGCCATCCACGGTGGTTGCCGATACCGAAAAGCTTCTATGGCTGTTGGAGCACTGGAATTCCCGAGCCACCTTCTTCGTTCTGGGCTATGTGGCGGAGAAGCATCCAGAGCTCATTCGGCAGATTCACGAGATGGGACACGAAATCGCTTATCATGGCTGGGATCACGAACTGGTCTATGATTTGACCCCATCAGAGTTTCGGCAGGTTTTACGTGAGGGCATTCGGTGTATTAAGAGCTTGGTTGGCAGAAGACCTATCGGCTTTCGCGCGCCCCAGTGGTCGATAAACGATCGAAGTATTTGGGCCTTGGAGATTCTCGCCGAGGAAGGCTTTATCTACGATTCCAGCATGGCCCCTCTAAGATTTATTGGAAACGAGTCATATCCCTGTTACCCATGGAAGGTAAGGACAGCAACTGGGAACCTATGGGAACTCCCGCCACTGACTTTGACGACCCCTTTTGGCCACTATCCTGCAGGTGGAACTTGGGGTTTGAGATGTTTACCTTACCGGATACTCAAGCAAAAGGTGCATAGGCTCAACAAGAGACACATACCGGCACTCTTCTATTTTCATCCCAGGGAATTCGGTGGCAAACGAACTGTGAGAGGTCTTCCCTTTGGGAAAAAATTCGCTCTATACACTCGCATTTGGGCCAGTGAATCTCAGCTGCGGAGACTACTGGCAGACTTTCGCTTTACGTCAGTGGGACCATACCTTGATAGCCGATAGGGACAATAAGTCATCTGTAAAAACAGACATACCATCAGACAGTGATTCCACGTAAGCTTTAAACTTGCTCTGACGATCTTGAGCCTTCCTTATCGTACGAAGGCAACAGTTTTCGGATTGATACTGTGGGAAAGACCAAAATCCCATCGTCCGGCGATGAAACAAACTTGATAGCGCTCAATTTGCTATGCCAGAGTAAATCCCAGAGTATGATGTTCTCAGGATGTTATACTACGTTTGGCTCCTCTTTAGGATCTGTCCTGGTAAAGGTAAAAAATCTTCCTCCATGTCCTCTGTGCGTTAAGCGAAGCGGGCGGTGAAAGAATGTTTTCTACCAAGAAGGTATAAATTCCAGAACTAAAGCACTGATGGTAGATATTCGGCGAGAGCGCATACCGGAGGAGCAAACTTACGGGAAAAACCGACTTTTTCGGGCTCATTCTTATGTGACCAGAAGCCGAAGACGTGGAGTGAGATCGGGTGGCAAGACGATTGGCAACCGCAAGAGAGGGACACTGATGGCCTTGGATGATAAACTCAACACGCTGCGCAATGCTCTTCCTTTCCGGCAGGTTTATAAGCATCTGACCGACTTGTCGGTGGCCTTATTTTTGCTGGTTCTTTTTGGATGTGTTCAAACTACCGAGCTGAAAGAGAGGGTTCAAAGAGAGCCTGATAATGCTTCTCAGCTTGTAGAGTTGGGAAAAACTCATTTTGATGCCAAACAGTATGAGGAGGCCAGGAAAGTACTGCAAGAAGCGATCAAAATAGACCGCTCGAATGTGGAAGCTTATAGATGGCTCGCAATAACCGTTCGGGAAATGGTCACCAAAGGATACGATGAGAAAATCTATGAGAATACTAAATATCGCAGAAGGCTTGTATTTGAAGGGTACAGAGCATTGGACAAAGCTATTCGTCTTGCGCCAGAGGATAGTGAGCTCCGACTTATGAGAGGAATTGATGGAGTGAAAGTCCCTTTTTTCGCCGGTAGGCTTGGGCAGGCGATGGATGATCTGAATTGGGTTCTGAAGAGTGATGTTTCTGATTCTACTAAGGCGGAAGCGTTGTACTGGCTTGGGAAAGCATACCAAAAGAAAGCTATGAGTTACTGGATTAAGGTAGTGCGCAAAGATCCAAACTCCGAAGCAGCTAAGGCAATTTTTGATAGAATGAAGCCTGCGGTAAAACGATTCGAGCTTTCTCAATATGAGCCTCCGGTTTTAGCAATAGATTTCATCTTAGGATTCCTAGATGAGTTAGAGCCACAGACTGCAGTGTGGATTGAAGATAGAGAAGGCAATTTTGTAAAAACCATCTATGTCTCTGGGTTCAGTGGACATGTTAAAGAAAGGCAGGTTAGGCTACCCAAATGGGCGAAATCATCGAAATTTGTTGATGTAGACGCGGTAACTGGTGCAAGCATAAATTTAGGACAGCATATCTATGTCTGGGATTTGAAGGATCATTCGGGCAGAACAGTGGAACCAGGGGAATATGTCGTAAAAGTGGAGGTGAAGCATTGGCCAAGCATGCAATATCAATTAGTCTCGGCTGCTGTTAACTTGGGAGAGAAAGCAGATAGAACAGTGGTAGAAGAAGGGTATATTATACCATATTTAAAAGTTAGTTATCTCCCTGTAACAGGGAGGTAGGTGTCTCGGATGTACGGAAATCAATTTTTTCCTTTTTTAGCCCGGATTATTCATGAAACTACTATGATTTCATGAATAATCGCCCGCGGGGGCATTATTCACGAGGCATAAAGATTAGTGAATAATACGGGTTAGCGCTGTCAACTCAGTAAGGAGTAGGAGTTGAGCATAGTTACCTTGCCTCGAATAAGAAACTCGTATCGCACTCCATCGAATCGTCCACTTTGTTTAGACTAATCTCCCTTTCATTTACCAGCAAATAGAATGGCGGGTATTCGGTCCAGGCGCCGGTATTGATGTATCGCACACCTTGAAAGACTCGATCCTCTGGATAGTGGGTGTGACCGCAGGCAATGGCTCCAAAGCCTTTTTTTTTGGCGAATTTCACCGCGTCTCCCATGAGTTTCCTACGATAGAGCTTATAGAGCGGCTCGACCTTTCTGGCGAATTGGGCTACGTTTATCGGCTTTGCTCCAGCTTGTATCCGTATGAGCTGTATCACCTTGAACGGTCTGATGAGAAGCTGGACTAGGGTCTTGGCTTTGTCGATCTCGTTGCCATGGGTGATGATAAGTCGGTTGTCAATGGTGTAACTGCGCTTGAAAAGGATTTTGCCCCGGTCCTGCAGCAGAGAGCAATTATCGTGATTACCGCGTATCCAGACTATCTTTCGGTTATGAGACTTCTGTCTGAGGTACTCGAGTATGCGCAGATTTTGCCGAGGTAACTTTGGATACCCACTATCGATAATGTCACCATTAAGGATGAGATCATATCCTGCGGGAAGACTTCTGATGAAGACCTCGAGCTGGTGAGAAAGAGAATGTACGGATTCCAGGTGTAGGTCGCTAATAACAACTGCATTCATTGTAGGCTCGACAACCATTACTCCCGGGAGCGATGATGGGGTCACCACTCCACCGCACTTCGAGTATTGCAGCACTGAGAATTGTAGATTTAAGATTTGAGATTTAAGATTTTAAGTTAGCAAACATTGAGTTTTTGAAAATCAGCAATCTACAACCTGCAATCTAAAATCCTCCTTGCGCCAATCCTCCTTCGCTCCAGTACTTTCAGATACGGGAGCCACCGCGGCCGGGGACAGCGAAGCTCTGTGCTTTGCAGGTGAATCTTACCTTTTAGGTGTAACACAGCTGTAGTAACCGATATGATCTGATGCATTCCAGTGTTCTTCTGGTACCAGGCCAGCATCTATCACGGTAAAATTATTGGGATCGACAAAGATGTAATCAAGCCGTTTAGAGCCAAATCTATAGGTTCCTCTCTGTTTCGCTTTTTGTGAACCCACAGTATCTATCGCCTCGCTGGTATCAATCAATTTGGTTCTAATCGGGGCAAGACCATCGTCAGGATCAATTAAATTTAAATCACCCATCAATATAACTGGCCCGTTAATTCCTTTCAATAACTTCATTGTTTCTTCAACCTGTTTATCATAATCACCTAGATAATAGTGCACATTTAGTATGGTAACAGCAGAGTCATGCAGTTCAATTGTGCAGACTAACGCTACTCTTCGCTTTTTCTCATCATAGCGGATGAATTTCCCGTAATATTCAGTAATCTTGAACCTGGACAATACCGCCACCCCCCACTCGAGCCGAGAGTCCTGGTGTGATAGATACACATAGTTCATACCTAAAGAGTCTGCCAGGAACTTTGCCTGGGCAGTACCCCTGACTTCCTGCAGCCCGATGATATCCGGATCCAGAGACCTTATTGCCGAAACGATTTTCTGTAACTTATCTTCAGAGCTGGTGAGATATTTAACCGGTGTTAATAGCCCGTCCCTACCGGCTCCAACTCTGATGTTGTACGTCATGAGCTGTAAGCAGGAGCCTTTTGCTAATTCACTTACCGAGGGTCTCACACTCTGTATTGGCTGGCAACCGGCCGCAATGAGAAAAATCGCAATAATGAGTGTACATCTGGAAACTGTTGATGTGGGTGTCATTCTGAGGAGTGAAGCGACGAAGAATCTTTTGGGTACAGGATCTCGCAGAGATTCTTCACTGCGCTCAGAATGACATTCAGTACGTTCCGGATGGACATCAACAAAGGGTACGTACTTTTTCTTAACCATCAAGATAGTATCCTTGGTGGGGCTTTTTGACCGTGGTTTGAAATCCATCCTCGCTAAATGGCTGGGGGAAGGAAGCCACTAGCGTGCATTATTCACGAATCTTTGGATTCGTGAATAAGCCCCCGCACCAGGATGATAGTTCTTGTTGCGGGTTTCGACAAGGTGCTTCACTCCCGTCCTTCCACAGGCTCAAGACACTGGGCAAAGCAAATGGGCCCCAAGGGCGGTCCGTTTGTAAAATTCTCACCGTACCATGAATAATCCGGGCTAGTTGCT
>CAYFXH010000006.1:0-11490 GCA_964346905.1 uncultured Desulfobacteraceae bacterium
CTTACTTTTCCCAATGTTGTCATTACCGGCCATCAGGCCTTTTTTACGAAAAATTCCCTGCAGAAAATCGCCGAGACCACAGTGGGCAACATAACAGAGTTTCAGCGTGATGGTGTTTGTAAAAATGAGGTCATAGTGGAGAAGGTCAGAGGATAAACGCTTGATAGGAAGGAGGTTCAATGTCAGAAATATCCAACGGATACATATCAAGACCTCGGGTTCCTGTGCTCGATGATGTTTTCCAGCCGGCTCACTTCTTCTTTCAGAGATTTTTCAAAAGAGAAGCATCCAGCAGCATTCTACTGCTTGCTGCAACCGCGGCGGCGCTTATCTTGGCCAATTCCATTCTTGCTCGCGCCTACCATGGACTCTGGCACACCGAGCTTTCCCTGGTCCTCGGAGCGTATCGCATCACCAAATCACTCAGTCATTGGATCAATGACGGCCTCATGACCTTCTTCTTTTTTACTGTTGGCCTTGAGATCAAGAGGGAACTTCTCGTTGGCGCCCTCGCTTCCCGGCAAAAAGCACTGCTTCCGGTTATCGCAGCCCTTGGTGGCATGCTTGTTCCGGGTCTTATCTATATTGCCTTCAACCATGGCACCCCCACTGCCGGCGGCTGGGGCGTACCTATGGCGACAGACATTGCCTTTGCCCTGGGGGCCCTTGCTATCTTTGGCAGAAAGCTGCCCATCGGACTGAGGGTCTTTTTAACCGCCTTTGCTATCGCCGATGACTTGGGGGCGGTATTGATCATCGCCCTCTTTTATACCAAAGGGATTGTCTGGCACTATCTTATCATCTGTATTTTCTTAGCCCTGGGGCTCGCCATCGCCAACCTTCTCTGGATCAGCTGGACTCCGCTGTATGGCCTTCTGGGTCTGGGCATCTGGTTTGCCGTGCTTGGCTCCGGGGTTCACCCAACGGTAGCTGGAATCGTGGTTGCTCTGTTTGTCCCGGCCCGGGCGAAATATAACACCGATCAGTTTGTCCGAAAGGTGGACCAGATCATGGCTGCTTTTAAGTGTGAAGAAGAGAGCTGTGGCATCTCAATTCTCTTGAACCGAGAACACCTGAATGCGGTCCATGCCCTGGAGGTGGCCTGTCACGATGTGGAGACGCCGCTGCAGCAGCTCGAGCACGGACTGCACCCCTGGGTCGCATTTGGAGTCCTGCCCTTGTTCGCCTTTGCCAATGCAGGGTTAACCCTTAAGGGGATGAACCTATCCGGTGCCATATATCATCCCGTCACCCTAGGGATCATCTTTGGACTTTTCATTGGCAAACCAGTGGGCGTCGCCGCATTCTCCTTCCTCGCAGTGAAAACTGGATTAGCCACTTTACCAGCGGGCGTTAGATGGCCACATATTGTGGGAGCGGGGATGCTTGGAGGTATAGGATTCACCATGTCGTTGTTCATCTCCGGTCTTTCTTTCACCGCGCCAGCCCTGCTCGACTACGCAAAGCTGGGAATATTGTTGGCGTCTACTCTAGCAGCAGTGGCAGGCATTGCGATCCTTGGTGTTGACTATGCCTTATTTAAAAAGTCGGTCGTTACAAATAATCTGGGAAATGCTAAAGGACCCGGGCACCCTTAGTCCAAAAACTGACATGAGGAAATGGATCTATCTTTGACGAGCCTTGGCCGGAGAACATTTGCTATATCCCGGGATCAGATTATCCAAGTTAAGTAAAAGAATCCATGTGGTGAGAATTTACCCCACTGCGTTTGTTTTCGAGCTTGTTACCCAAAAGCAACAAAAATCCGGGGAGTAAGTAAAATTCCCCCCGTCCTTTTAGAAAAGGGGGGAGAAGATGATAGAGGTCGGTACAATGGAAAAAGTCGAGATACTTGTGCGCGCCTTTGTGGAGCACCATCCACGAGATGCGGCCCACGCCTTCGAGCAGTTGGAAGTGGATGAAGCTGCTCGGATATTCGAAAAGCTGTCTTTCCGCGCTGAAGGACTCCTGTTGGAGCGACTTACTCCCTACAAGGCAGCTTCGATATTCGAGCACCTTGACCCGAAGCGCGCGAGAGATCTGCTGGCAACCATGCCGCCTAGAACAGCGTCTTTGATGCTCCAGCATCTTGATGAGAACAAACGGGAAGACGCCCTTGCCCATCTACCCGATCGCGTGGCGGGTCAACTCCGAGAGCTCATGCGCTACCCGCCCAACATGGCCGGCGGAATGATGGAACCGCGGGTGACTTCCGTGCCAGTAGATCTCAGCGTCCAGGCAGCAATCGCCCATTTGCGTAAAGCACCCCGGCAAACACTCTACTACCTCTACGTGACTGATCGAGATGGGAAGCTGGTGGGCGTGCTTAACATGCGCGATCTCATGCTCGCTTCACCCCGGGAGCCAGTTGAACCACTCAGCCAAAAAGAGACCCTCAGTGTGCCGGCAACCATGAGCCGTGAGGATGTCATCACTCTCATGCGTAGGCACCGCTTTCTCGCTTTACCGGTATTGGATGATGAGGGTCGGCTCGTCGGTGTAATCAGACATGACGAGGCACTCCGTGCAAGTCAGTTAGAGGCATTCGAGGATCTCCAAAAAATGGTGGGAGCGGGCGGCGATGAACGTGCCCTCTCTCCAATTTCAATCGTGGTGAAGCGTCGTTTACCGTGGCTCTATGTAAATCTCCTGACTGCCTTTCTGGCTGCGGCGGTTGTTGGGTTGTTCGAAGGAACCATTCAGAAGGTGACCGCCCTTGCGGTCCTTTTACCTATTGTGTCTGGCCAGGGGGGAAATACGGGCGCCCAAGCACTGGCTGTTGTTATGCGTGGCCTGGCCCTTCGCGAGATTATCTCTGGCAGTGCCAAACGGGTCATTGTGAAGGAGGTACTCGCAGGGCTTCTCAATGGTTTGGCCATCGCGGTTGTTACCGGGGGGGCTGTCTGGATTTGGAGCAGAAATTATGGCCTTTCCCTGGTGATCCTTTTATCAATGATCGTCAACATGGTGGCAGCCGGTCTTTCAGGGGCAGCAATTCCCCTCGTTTTGAAAGCACTGAATCGTGATCCTGCGCAGTCCTCATCAATTTTTCTCACAACCGTAACCGACTGTGTCGGCTTTGCTTCATTCCTCGGTTTTGCGGTCATATTTATGCCGCTTTTGGTGGGGTGAGCATAGAGTTACTATTAGATTGCTTCCAGAAAGTGAGGTAGTCGGTGAATATAGTTTTTTTGTCCAAGGAATATCCTCCTCATGTCTATGGAGGAGCTGGAGTCCATGTAGATTATCTTTCTCGTGAGCTCATCCTCTTGGAAGATGGAAAGCATTGTTTACAGGTACTTTGCTTTGGAGATCAAAAAGAGAGCCATAAGAACAAGCTGGTTGAAGGGATTGCCCCGGCGCTGAATTTCTCCTTCCAGAACCCTCAACATGAAAAGCTGTTTGACGCCCTTTACAGGAACGTGGTCATGGCAGGTTCAGTACGGGAAGCAGACCTGGTCCATTGCCATACCTGGTACACTCACTTTGCCGGCTGCTTACTCAAGCAGCTCCTATCCGTTCCTCTAATTCTCACCGCCCACTCCCTGGAGCCTCATCGCCCCTGGAAAGAGGAACAATTAGGTAGTGCTTATGTGGCAACCACATGGTTGGAAAAAACGGCTTATGAGAATGCCGACGGAATCATAGCAGTCTCTCAGTCGATAAAAAAGGATGTTCATGACCTCTACGGCGTTCCTTCTGAAAAAATTCGTGTCATCCATAACGGTATCGACTTGAACGATTACAAATCAACGACCAATGCCGACATTGTTGCTTCCTATGGTATTGATCCCCATATACCTTTCCTGCTCTTTGTGGGTCGAATTACACGACAGAAAGGAATCATTCATCTGGTTAATGCTCTCCCCTATCTTCACTCCGGCATACAGATTGTGCTCTGCGCAGGTGAGCCAGATACAGAGGCAATTGCCAGGGAAATCAAAAAAAGATTGGAAATAGTGCGAGCCGAAACCCAGAATGAAATCATCTGGATCTCTGAAATTGTCCCTAGAGATCATCTAGTGGTCTTGTATAGTCACGCCTCTCTCTTTGTCTGCCCATCCGTGTATGAGCCTTTTGGTATCATCAATCTCGAAGCCATGGCCTGTAAAACGCCGGTGGTTGCCTCAGCAGTGGGTGGTATTCGCGAGATAGTGGTTGATCACGAAACAGGGTTTTTGGTACCTTTTGAATCTGCCGGCAGAGGCAATTTTGAACCGATCAACCCGGAACAATTCTCCCGAGATCTAGCAGCAGCCATAAACCAACTTTTGCGTTCACCGGAAAAACTCAAAGCCATGGGTCTAGAGTCCCGAAAGAGAGTTGAGCAGCATTTTAGCTGGGGGAGCAGCGCCCGGCAAACGCTGGCATTTTACCACGATCTCATTCGAGCACACCTCTCGGTTTTAGGCTAGATCGTTTCGGAAATACCTTTATTGAAGCGCCCTCTCCCGCTATGGGGGGGACTGAAACGGCGATCCCCGCTTCGCTCCGACAAAACTTGACGACGAGATTTGTCGACGAGCTGAGGTCGAGTCGCTCAAGTCTATTCGTAGTTGGAGATGCCCGCGGTGTTTCAGTGCAGTCGCTCCCTTGATGATGCTCCAGGAAATGCTTAAGGTTAAGAGTGTGACTTCGGTGGTACTTGAGGAGACGACAGGTGGATGTCATTAGAAATGACGGCAGGAAAAGGGTCATCATCAAAAATGTAAGCCCCGAGATCAGCTCGGGCAGATTTCCCATAAAACGGACCGTTGGCGAAAAAGTCATTGTTGAGGCCGACATCTTTGCCGACGGCCACGACGCCCTTTTTTGCGTGCTACTTTATCGCAAAGATGCTCAGGTGGACTGGACACGAGTAGCCATGACTTTCCTGGGTAATGATCGCTGGCGCGGGGAATTCACGATCACAGAACTCACCACTTACTGGTACTCCGTCCAGGCCTGGGTTGATGATTTCAAGAGTTGGCGCAACGGTCTGAGCAAGAAGGTGGAAGCGGGCCAGGATGTGTCTGTGGATCTACTGATCGGCGCTGACCTCATCGAGGAGGCAAGTGAGAGGGTTTTGGACTCTGATGCCAACAGCCTGAAACAATTGGCAGCCACCCTACGTTCAAACAACGAGCCCATCGAGGAGAGAATAAAACTGGCCCTGAATGAGGAATACGCTGTGTTGATGGCCAGTTACCCAGACAGAGATTTGGCCACAACCTATGAAAGAGAGCTGCAAGTTGTAATAGATCGGGAGAAGGCACGCTTTAGCACCTGGTACGAGATGTTCCCCCGGTCCTGTTCAACAGAGTCGGGGAAGCATGGCACTTTTAAGGACTGCGAAGCCCGAATCCCATATGTGGCCGATATGGGCTTTGATGTGCTCTACCTACCGCCCATCCATCCCATCGGCCGATCTCATCGCAAGGGGAAAAACAACAATCCAGTGGCTGGCCCTGACGACCCGGGAAGCCCCTGGGCCATTGGCTCGGAAGACGGGGGGCATAAGGCTATCCATCCTGAACTCGGCACCCTGGAAGAATTCCACCAGTTGCTGAGCGCCGCCCAGAAATCCGGAGTTGAAATTGCCATAGACATCGCTTTTCAGTGTTCTCCTGATCATCCTTACGTCAAGGAACACCCTGAATGGTTCCGCTGGCGACCGGATAAAACCGTCCAGTATGCGGAAAACCCACCCAAGAAATATGAAGACATTTACCCCTTCGACTTTCAGAGTGACCGTTGGCAGGAGCTCTGGGTCGAACTCAAAGATGTACTATTTTTTTGGATCAATCAGGGCGTTCGTATCTTTCGGGTGGACAACCCGCACACCAAGCCGTTCGGCTTCTGGGAATGGGTTATTGCAGAGTTCAAAAAGGAATATCCCGAGGTGATCTTCCTCTCCGAGGCTTTCACCCGCTCGAAGGTAATGTATGAGTTGGCCAAACGGGGTTTTACCCAGTCTTACACCTACTTTGCCTGGCGTAACACTAAGTGGGAGCTTACCCAGTATTTCACTGAACTTTACCAGAGCGACGTCCGAGAGTATTTTCGGGCCAACCTCTGGCCGAACACGCCCGATATCTTGACCGAATACCTCCAGATGGGGGGGCGGCCGGCTTTCATGGCGCGGCTAGTCCTGGCGGCCACTCTGGGGGCAAACTACGGAATTTATGGCCCCGCCTTCGAGCTCTGCGAGAACCGCCCGCGTGAATTCGGCTCTGAGGAGTATCTGGATTCGGAAAAATACGAAATAAAGCACTGGGACCTCAACCGAGCCAATAGTCTCAAAGACTTCATTGCCAGGGTGAATAGAATCAGGCGCCAGAATCCAGCCCTTCAAAGTGACTGGAACCTGCGCTTTCACCAGGTGGACAATGAGAAGCTCATAGCTTACAGCAAAAACACGGAGGACCTGTCCAACATTATTGTAGTGGTGGTGAATCTTGACCCCCATCATAGACACACTGGCTGGCTGGAGCTTGATCTCGAGGCTCTGGGGATCTTACCCCAGCAGCCCTACCAGATGCACGATCTTCTGGGTGACGCCCGTTTTCTCTGGTATGGATCCAAGAACTACGTGGAACTCGACCCTCAGGTAGTTCCAGCTCATATATTCCGGTTGCGGCGCCGGGTCCGCACTGAACGCGACTTTGATTATTTTATGTAAGCTGATGAAATCCAGTATATAAGTAAGGGACAGGAGATATTGAGGTGAAGAAAAGGATGACAAGGCGACATGTTGAAGAGTCAATTCTGACTGCTGATCCCCTGTGGTTCAAGGACTCAATCATCTACGAGCTGCATGTACGCGCATTTTTTGACAGTGATGGCGACGGAATAGGCGACTTCAGGGGGCTCACCGAAAAGCTCGACTATCTTCAAGATCTTGGCGTCACCGCCTTATGGCTACTGCCCTTTTGCCCCTCGCCGCTGAGGGATGACGGCTACGATATTGCTGATTACACCGGGATACACTCTGACTATGGCACCCTGCGCGATTTCAAAAAGTTCCTCAGAGAAGCACACAAAAGGGGGCTGCGGGTGATTACCGAGTTGGTTCTGAATCACACCTCTGACCAACACCCCTGGTTTCAGCGGGCGCGGCGGGCACGGGCAGCAAGTCGATGGCGAGATTTTTACGTCTGGAGCGATACCGCCGATCGCTACAATGAAACCCGGATCATTTTCAAAGACTTCGAAACGTCCAACTGGACCTGGGATTCTATGGCCAAAGCCTATTACTGGCACCGGTTCTATTCACATCAGCCCGACCTGAACTTCGACAATCCCCATGTGCAGAAAGCCATGTTACGGGTCATCGATTTCTGGCTCGGCATGGGTGTTGACGGCCTGCGCTTGGACGCTGTGCCCTACTTGTACGAGCGAGAGGGTACCAATTGCGAAAATCTACCTGAAACTCATGAGTTTTTACAAAAACTAAGAGCTCACGTGGATGACAGATACACTGACCGGATGTTGCTGGCAGAGGCCAATCAGTGGCCTGAAGATGCCGTTGCCTACTTCGCTGATGGAAACGAGTGTCATATGGCCTACCATTTCCCTCTAATGCCCCGGCTGTTTATGGCTCTGCGTCAGGAAGACCGGTTTCCCATCATCGATATCCTTGAACAGACGCCCGCAATACCCGATAACTGCCAATGGGCCATGTTTCTGCGCAACCATGACGAACTGACCCTTGAAATGGTCACCGACGAGGAAAGAGATTACATGTATCGAGTCTACGCCAGCGACCCTCGGATGCGGATCAACCTGGGAATTCGGCGGCGACTCGCCCCTCTACTAGGAAATCACCGAAAACGAATGGAACTGATGAATGGTCTGCTCTTCGCTTTGCCGGGTTCGCCCATAATCTATTACGGTGACGAGATCGGCATGGGTGACAACATCTACCTGGGTGACCGCAATGGTGTAAGAACTCCCATGCAGTGGAGCTCCGATCGAAACGCCGGATTTTCGCGAGCCAACCCACAACAGCTTTATTTGCCGGTGATTATCGAGCCTGAATATCACTACGAAGCTATAAATGTTGAGGCCCAGCAGAATAGCCCTCATTCCTTCCTCTGGTGGATGAGGCGTTTGAACAATTTGAGGAAAAGATTCAAGGCCTTCGGTAGGGGAGAAACAAAGTTCTTGCATCCAGAAAACCGCAAAGTCCTGACCTTCATTCGCTCATACGAAGACGAGCGCATTCTCGTGGTGGCCAATCTCTCCCGCTATGTACAGTACGTGGAACTGGATCTTTCTGATTTCAGCTCCATGGTGCCCATCGAGGTGTATGGCCGGACGGAATTTCCTATTATCCGGGAACAGCCATATTTTCTCTCATTGGGCCCTCACTCCTTCTACTGGTTTGCTCTCGTGCCCGAGTTCGTTGTGGAGGAAGGTCTTGAGATTGCGACCTTCGCCTCCAGTCTGGAAACAATTACTGTAACTGGGGGGTGGCAAGCTGTCTTTCGGGGCAGAGCCAAAACCACCTTAGAAAAGATCTTGCCGCACTATCTGCGAACGCGTCGTTGGTTCGGGGGTAAGGCGCGCCAGATTAAATGGGTGAAAATCAGCGAAATTCTTCTCGTTCCCAACGGTTCCGCGGACGGTTTAATTGTACTGTTGCAGGTAGAGTATATGGAGGGTGACGGCGAGACCTATGCCCTTCCTCTTGCTTTTGCTTCGGGGGAGTCAACTGAAGATGTGCTGCGTGAACAGTCTCACTCCGTTGTGGTACGGCTCGATCTGAAAGATACGACCGAGGAGGGCATCCTTTACGACGCTCTGTCAGACAAGACTTTCTGTCGAGAGTTGTTGGAGTCCATGGCCAGGCGTAAAAGGGTGAAGGGAACGGCGGGTGAACTGCACACCACTTCCTTGAGACCATTCAAGCACATCCGAGCTGGGATGGATGAGCCACTGGAGCCGCTCCTTGTCCAAGCAGAGCAGAGCAACACCTCCGTGGTCTTTGGCAAAGGATTCATTCTAAAACTCTTCAGAAAGTTAGAGCCGGGAATAAATCCAGACTTGGAAATCGGCAGATTTCTAACTGAACGGGGTTTTTCGCACTCCCCTCCGGTGGCTGGAGCCATCGAATACCGCAAAGGTCGACAGGAGCCCATTACCGTCGCCATCCTTCATGGCTTTGTTACTAACCAGGGCGATGCCTGGGAGTACACTCTCGACATGCTCAGTGACTACTACGCGCAGGTAATGGAACATCAGGTAGACATTAAGGCTGCCTCTCTACCGGAGACACACCCACTGGATCTCCTGGCGGTTGAACCTCCCTCTGAGGTTTTACAAATTGTCGGGAGCTACCTCGAGGCCGCGAGATTATTGGGCCAGCGCACCGGGGAACTGCACCTTAGCCTCTGTGCATCCCCTGATGACTCGAACCTTGCTCCCGAGCCATTCTCTAAGCTCTACCAGCGCTCTCTGTATCAGTCGAGCCGCAACCTCACTGGTCAGGTGTTTCGGCTGCTGCGGAGAAGCCTCAGCAGTCTTCCAGAAATGGTACAACCTGAGACCAAGGCGGTCCTGGACAAGGAGCGAGAAATCCTCGAGCGCTTTCGCTCCTTGGCGCAGGAGAGAATCACTGCCATGAGGATGCGGTGCCATGGTGACTACCATCTGGGGCAGGTTCTCTGGACAGGAAAGGATTTTGTCATCATGGATTTCGAGGGAGAACCGGCTCGGTCCATTAATGAGCGCCGAATGAAAAGGTCACCTTTGCGTGACGTCGCCGGGATGCTCAGGTCCTTCCACTACGCAGCCTACTCGGGCCTGCTCGATTTCGAGGAGCGTAGGGGGCTCGTTCTTCCGGAAGAACGTGTAGCCATAGAGTTCTGGGCCCGGTTCTGGCACCTTTGGATTTGCGTTATCTTCTTGAGGGCCTATATGAATGTGGCCTTACAAAAAAACTTCCTGCCCGAGAACGTGGAGGAACAGAAGATACTCCTCGACAATTTTCTCTTGGAAAAAGCCATCTACGAGTTAGGTTATGAACTCAACAATCGTCCGGATTGGGTCAAAATACCACTGCAAGGAATCCAGCAACTACTGGGCATGACAAGATAATATGAGCCAATTAAGGCTGTCCCCCGTGGGATGTGAAGCTGTTCCTGGCTTGTCCTGAAAAAACGGAGGTTCTAATGACTAAAAGCGAGGCTCAAACAGCTAAAAAACGCCAACAGCCTGTGCTTTATGATCTGAGCCTGTTGACGGATGACGATATCTACCTCTTTAACGAGGGAAGTCATTGCAGGCTCTATGAAAAACTTGGCTCGCATCTGCTGACCAAAGGAGGAGTAGAGGGTACTTACTTTGCCGTCTGGGCCCCTGATGCTGCAAAGGTTTTTGTGATGGGGGATTTCAACGGCTGGCAAAAAAGTAGCCACCCTCTGCGGCTGAGGGCTGAATCGGGAATCTGGGAGGGGTTTATCCCCGGCGTAGGAAAAGGCAGCAGTTACAAATACCACATAAATTCCAAATACCACGGCTACCGAGTAGACAAAGCTGACCCTTTTGCCCTGTATAACCAAGTGCCGCCGAAAACCGCCTCCATCGTCTGGGATTTGGACTACACCTGGGGTGATAGTGAATGGATGGCGAAGCTAGGCTCTTACAACAGCGGTGAAAGTCCCATGGCAATCTATGAGGTTCACCTCGGTTCGTGGATGCGTGTTCCGGAGGAAGAAAATCGTACCCTAACCTACAGAGAACTTGCATCTAAACTTGCGGAATATGTCAATCGCATGAACTTTACCCACGTGGAACTCCTGCCCGTCATGGAGCATCCCTTCTATGGCTCCTGGGGGTATGAATCACTGGGGTTTTTTGCCCCAACCAGTCGGTATGGAACTCCTCAGGATTTCATGTATTTCATCGACTACCTCCATCAGCGCGGCATCGGCGTAATTCTTGATTGGGTGCCTTCACACTTTCCCAGCGACGAGCACGGACTCGGCTATTTTGACGGATCCTATCTTTTCGAGCATGCAGACCCGCGCCAGAGAATCCACCCTGATTGGGACAGTTTAGTGTTCAACTATGGTCGAAAGGAGTTGCAGAGTTTTCTCATCAGTAGTGGACTTTTCTGGCTGAATGTATACCACGCTGATGGTCTGCGGGTGGATGCCGTTGCCTCCATGCTCTACCTTGATTACGGGCGCAAAGACGGTGAGTGGATTCCCAATAAGTATGGAGGGAGGGAGAATCTGGAGGCAATATCCTTTCTGCGCCGTTTCAATTTGGAGGTGTACAAAAACCAACCGGACGTTCAAACCATTGCCGAGGAATCCACAGACTGGCCCATGGTGTCCCGTCCCACCTACGTGGGGGGGCTGGGGTTTGGATTGAAGTGGGACATCGTTCAGAAGGCGAGGAAACATGAGCCAAACGAAACGGAAGATTTTTAAGGTTTACATTGGTGGCGATTCTGCTGGTGTTGATTCAGCCACAATACTCTCCTATTTTAATAATGGATCT
>CAYFXH010000006.1:11500-18806 GCA_964346905.1 uncultured Desulfobacteraceae bacterium
GCCCATGGTGTCCCGTCCCACCTACGTGGGAGGCCTGGGCTTTGGCATGAAGTGGGACATGGGGTGGATGCACGATACGCTGAGCTATATGACCAATGATCCCGTCCACCGGCAGTATCACCACAACCAGCTCACTTTCCGGCTAGTCTATGCCTACCATGAAAATTTTGTCCTTCCCCTATCCCATGATGAGGTGGTGCATGGCAAAGGGTCCTTGATTAGACAGATGCCCGGTGACGATTGGCAGAAGTTCGCCAACCTAAGGCTCCTTTACGGCTACATGTATGCTCAGCCCGGCAAAAAACTCCTCTTTATGGGTGGAGAGTTCGGCCAGTGGAACGAGTGGTATCACGAGGAGAGCCTCCATTGGCACTTGCTTGAATATCCGCTCCATGCGTCGCTTCAGCGCTGGGTTGAGGATCTGAATCGAGCATATAGGAATGAAAAAGCCTTGCATCAAATGGACTTCGATCCAGCTGGATTCGAATGGATCGATTGCAACGACTCTCAGAACAGTGTCCTCAGCCTGATACGCAAAGGACGTTCCGAGGATGATACCTTGTGCGTTGTATGTAATTTTACCCCGGTGCCTCGATTGAATTACCGGGTGGGGGTACCTCTTGGTGGTTACTGGCGAGAGATCTTGAACAGTGACGCCAAGGAATATGGCGGTTCTGGACATGGCAATCTGGGTGGGGTTGAAACTTCTCCAATTCCGTTTCACGGCAGGCCGTACTCCCTTATCCTCACTGTGCCACCTCTGGGAGTGGTGTTCCTGAAGAGAGAGCCTGGCAGCTATGAGTCGTGAGATCAGCCTGGGCGCCACGTATTTGGGGGAGGGACGGTGCTCTTTCTGCGTCTGGGCCCCGCTGGTTCAGAGTGTGGCCGTAAAGATCATTTCTCCCCGGAAGCGGCTCATCGCGCTGGAGCGCCATAAGGGAGGCTACCATCACATCACCGTAGAAGGTATCGAACCCGGGAGCTTTTACCTATACCGTCTAGACGACCACAAGGAGCGGCCCGACCCGGCCTCTCGATTTCAGCCTCAGGGTGTGCATGGCCCTTCTCAAGTGGTTGATCCTCATTTCATCTGGGATGATGATTGCTGGTCTGGGCTGCCTTTGTGCGAATACCTCATTTACGAGCTCCACGTCGGAACGTTCACTCCCGTCGGCACCTTCGAGGCCATCATTCCCCATCTGAATGAGCTGAGGGATCTCGGGATCACCGCCATAGAACTCATGCCAGTCGCCCAGTTTCCCGGAACCAGGAACTGGGGCTACGACGGCACCTATCCCTTTGCAGTGCAAAACTCTTATGGTGGGCCCGAAGGGTTGAAGCGTCTGGTAAACAATTGCCATCAGGCAGGGCTGGCAGTTGTGTTGGATGTGGTTTACAACCATCTGGGGACTGAGGGTAATTACCTGGCGGATTTCGGTCCTTATTTTACGGACCGTTACCGTGGCCCATGGGGAAGCCCCATCAACTTCGACGGTCCCTATTCTGATGAGGTTCGCCGCTTCTTCATAGAAAATGCGCTCTTCTGGATCAAGGAGTTTCGAGTAGACGGCTTGCGGATTGATGCAGTCCATGGCATCTTTGATTTTTCTACCCAACCATTCCTGGCAGAGTTGGCTTTGGCTGTTCACACCTACTCGGAGCGCCTCAATCGCCGGGTGTATCTCATACCTGAAAGCGACCTGAACGACACTCGCCTCATCCGTTCCCGGGAATTGGGAGGACTCGGACTTGACGCCCAGTGGAACGACGATTTTCACCATGCCCTCCATGCCCTGCTCACCGGCGAAGATACAGGGTACTACCAAGACTTTGGCAAGCTTGAGCATCTGGTCAAGTCTTTTCGCGAAGGGTTCGTGTGCACGGGAGATTATTCTTCCTATCGCAGACGGCACCATGGAGAGTCCTCCCGCTCTATTCCGGCGGAGCGCTTTGTCGTCTTCTCTCAAAATCACGACCAGGTGGGGAACCGAGGGGAAAGCGCGCGGCTAAGCGACTTGGTCTCCTTCGAGGCGCTGAAGCTGGCTGCTGGCGTGGTGCTGCTCTCTCCCTTCATTCCACTGCTGTTCATGGGAGAAGAATACGGCGAAACATCCCCCTTTTCCTACTTCACAAGCCACTCAGACTCAGAGCTTATTGAGGCGGTGCGGCGCGGGCGTCGCCAAGAGTTTGCTAGCTTTCGCTGGCTTGATCCTCAGGAAGAGGCCACCTTCCTGCGCTCCAAGCTTAACCAGCACTTGCGCTCTCAGGGACACCACCAAGTCATGCTTAGCTTTTACCAGGAGCTGGTCAGGCTCCGAAAAAACCTGCCACAACTGAGCAACCTGAGCAAAGAGGATATGGAAGTTATTGGCCTCGAGCAAGAAAAGATACTTATCCTGCACCGCTGGAGCGGTCTCCATCAGGCGGTTACAGTTTTCCATTTTGACAGAGAACGCAGATCGATACTCCTCCCTCTACCACCAGGTCGCTGGCTCAAACGTCTGGCTTCTGCTGATCCAGCCTGGAATGGTCCTGGTTGCTCGGTGCCTGCAGTGCTCGTCTCGGAAGGAGAATTTTGCTTTAGCTTGCTTCCCGAGTCGTTTGTAGTCCTGCTCAAACAACAGGAGGGCCTCGACTGATGGCGCTCCATATCTGCATCCACGGCCATTTACATCAGACACCCCGAGAGAACCCGTGGCTAGAGAGGTTGAGCTCCAGGACTCGGCCTACCCGTAGCGCGATTGGCATGAGCGGATTACGACCGAGTGCAATGCGACAACTGCGACTTCCCGGGTTCTGGACGGAGAGGGCTGGATCATTGAGAGGGTAAAAAACTACGCCAAGATGAGTTTTAACTTCGGTCCCACACTTCTGGCCTGGCTGGTGGTGAATGATAAGATGTGAGCGGCACAAATATAGATCCAACGCTGCAAAATAATTCGAATCTCATCAATGGACTCGATTTTATCGAGCGGTTTCTCCTGCTGAAACTCGGTGACTATCTCGCTGAATAGCGGTGTACTAACGTCGTCATGAGGTTTCAGCAAACCCTGAAAGAATAGTGTGATCATAGGTGCAAATCTTAGAGAAAATTATTGGGTAAAAATAGCGAGGCTAATCCGCATCTTTTACAATCAATATTCCCCGACGGTAAAGATATACCGGAAGATTTTTTGTACAGCATACCGGTTGACCAGCATGACTATCTCGTAAACGGCGAGCTCCGGGCCTGGGATGGTCCCATGCAGGAGGTATTTTCGCCAGTATGTGTGCAAACGGAGTCCGGTACGAAACAAAAACCTATTGGCGGATATCCGCTTTTCACTGAAAAAGAATCTTTGGAGATTGTCGATGCTGCTGTAAGTGCTTACTCCATTCGCACTCTTGTTGCCACCAAGGAAGGTTGATTTCAATAAAACATTGTTGACAAAAATTGTAAGGGAGCGTAAATCGAATTTCCTTTCCACTGACTTTATCCTTTGATTAAAATGCTAACAGCTGCCTGGGTCATACTACGATAATTCGAAATGCTCCCGGAAAGACTAGAACGACTCCTTACACCGTTTCTTTTTCTTTTTTGATTTATTCTTTTTTCTTTTCATTCTTTTAGCGAGCTTTTCCTTTTTATCAGCCAGCTTGTGCTTGAGCTTTGTTTGGTAACCGTGTACAGCAGAGTATGCTAGATAATAACCCAGTATCGCTAACGGTAAACCTACGACCGCACCTCCGAGGGCGGTGGCCAGAATGATTTTGGGACCAGCTTTGAATAGTGTCGACGTATCCAAGCCGGTCAAAAGCTTCAGGGAGATTTTGAACCCTAGGATCCTAGCACCAATGAAATAAGAAAAGCTGTAAATGAAAGGAGCAGTTATTGGGTTAGTGATCCATACACCAACAGCAGCCGATATTTTATTCCACTTCAGCAAAGCGGCCAAAAAGATCACTAACGCCATTTGGAACCCGATGGTGGGAGTCATCCCAATGAATAACCCGAGGGCAAAACCGAGCGCAATTTGTTTTGGACTCCCCCTGATTTTGAGAAATCTTTCGTAAGCTTGCTGAAAGTAGTTTGCTCTGTTTTTTTGTTTATTTATTTTGTTGCTCCGTTCAACCCTGAAGTGTAGAGTTAGTCTTTTCTGCCCAAGAGACCGTGAACCGTGATGTATAGCATTTTTCCAGCGATTACAAAAGTGGTGCACTCACGAAAACTTTTATTTTCTGAAGAGGGCAGCCACAAATATTGCACCCAAGCAAAATCCATGTTTCTGAAATGGTAACGTGGACAAAAAAAATAAACACTATCAGCCCGGAAACGGCGGATATTTGAGCCACCCTTAAACACGATGCCAAGGTCGAAGACGATACATCAAAGGCTAACAATCGTCCTGCAGGTTATCATCCTGGTTGGACTGGTTCTCGCAGTATACGAACACCAGTGGCTCAATACGTTCCTCATCGCCGGCATTCTTCTGTTGACCATTTTGCCAACCCTTCTCGGCAGACGCTTCGCCGTACACATTCCCGCGGAGTTTGAGCTGCTTGCCATCTTGTTCATCTTTGCCTCGCTTTTTCTGGGGGAAGTCCGTGGCTACTATTTGAAATTTTGGTGGTGGGACGTGGTCCTGCACGCTAGCTCCGGTTTCCTTCTTGGTATTCTGGGCTTTCTGCTTGTCTATGTTTTGAACCAGGAAGAGAAAATAGAGCTCCACATGAAACCTGGATTTGTAGCGCTATTTTCTTTTGTGTTCGCCGTGGCTGTTGGTGCGATCTGGGAGATTTTCGAGTACTTCATGGATAGCTTCTTTGGCCTTAATATGCAAAAAAGTGGTCTGGCGGACACCGTGTGGGACCTCATCGTGGACACATTTGGGGCACTGGTGATCGCCGCACTTGGTTATCTATACACGAAACGCGGCACTGAATACTTCGTGGAAAAATGGATTGACAAGTTTATCCAGGCCAATCCCAGGATCTTTCGGAAGCAGTAGATAGGGGTATGCTCTGAAAAGGTTAGATATTTGCCCTTGTTCTGTTAACGAATTTATAGGCAGGAGATGGACTCGTAAAGGTTACAGTTCGGAGAGAAGGACCACCATATCTGCGGTCGCAGTAGGCGGTTTGCGAATAATGCGACCGAGATCAATGCTCAACATTGATCTTGTGTGAGCCGAAAAATCAACGGAGGTTCATTGAAATCATGACTATGGGAACTGTGAACTGAGGTTACGGTTCTTCGGCAGTGGCATAGGCGTTCTTGTGATATTGAAACATCATGCGCTGCGCATTGAAAAATGACCCATTCAGAGCGATGGCCGAACGCATGATACTGGCGTAGTCGCGGGGGCGTTCATAGAACATTGGGACGATCACTGATTCCAGTTTTCCGTAGAGCGAGGCGATCTCTTCAGATGCATCACTCTCGGCCCTCCAGCTATCTCCAATAGACCAGCCGGTCACACCTTCCACGTGACCCTCAATCCACCATCCGTCCAATACGCTGAAACTGGGCACACCGTTGAGTGCCGCCTTCATACCGCTGGTGCCTGACGCCTCCTGGGGCTTTTGTGGTGTATTGAGCCAGAGGTCCACTCCAGAGACGATATGCTTTGCCAACTCCATATCGTACTCTTCCAAATAGACCACACGCACAGCGTCCCGCAGAGATTCTTGAGCTCTGTAAATACGTCGAATTAACTCTTTGCCGCTCCCATCCCTGGGGTGGGCCTTACCCCCGTAGATCACCTGCAAGCCGCCAAACTTGGTGGCAATACTCTTCAGCCGTTCCAGGTCGGAGAAAAGGAGATCGGCCCGTTTGTACGGAGTTGCTCTCCGAGCAAAACCAATGGTCATCACAGAAGGGTCCAACCGAGTTTTGGTCCGGTTTTCTACTTCCTTGAAAAGCTCCCGTTTGGTCTCAGTGTGGGCTTCAATGATTTCGTCCAGGGGTATGCTTATAGCGTAACGCAAATACAGATTGTCGTCCCTCCACTCCGGCATATGGCTGTCATAGAGACGGCGAAAGGGCGGCGCGGTCCAGGTGAGGCCGTGGACACCATTGGTGACGGAATCGATGGGGTACTCAGGGAACATGTTTTGAGAGATGCCGCCATGCCGTAGGGAAACCCCATTAATATATCGGGAAAAGGACAGCGCCAAATAAGTCATGTTCAGGCTCTGGGGCAGACAACATTTAGAAGTTATCAGGAGGTTCGTTCGCTCCTCGCCCAGCACCTGCCGAACCATATCTATAGGAAAATTATCATGCCCTGCAGGCACAGGGGTATGGGTGGTGAAAACACACCCTTGGCGCACCGCATCAATATCATCCTCGGTTATTGCGGTAAGATTCTCCTTTTCCATGCGTTCCTCTAAAAGGGCCAGGGCGAGAAGGGCAGAATGTCCTTCGTTCATGTGATAAGCGGTGACCTTCTTGTACCCGAGAGCTCGGAGCATAGCCACACCACCAATTCCCAACAGCACTTCCTGGCAGAGACGGAGGTAATCGTCTCCCCCGTAGAGGTAGTCAGTGAGGGTTCGATCCCACTCGCTGTTTTCTTCCAGGGCGGTATCCAGAAAAAATACAGGAACGGCATGCCCGGCCACGCCGTGTACAGAGTATCGCCAGGCGCGGACATGGACTTCTCGCCCGTGAATGGTCACCGAGATGCGAGGTCGTTGTGGCTCCAGAAACTCTTCCGGATACCAGGCGACCGGACTCTCCGACTGGTTTCCATGTTTATCCAGATGCTGGCGAAAATAACCCTTGCGATGTAACAATGTCACCCCCACCATCGGTATAGCTAGATCCGCCCCAGCTCGTAGGGTGTCTCCAGCAAGAACACCCAGACCACCACTGTAGGTCGGCATTGCCGCTTCCAGGCCAACCTCCATTGAGAAATAAGCGACTACGGGTTTCTGGGTCATTACTCCTCCCATTCCATCGAGATTCTCGGCTGCCGGAAAAAATAGAGTGGTAGGATTCTTCTGGCCAATACTATATCAATGTCTCAGGTGTCAATAGATATGAGATTCGCGCTGAGGAACTGCAAGGAGATCTTACCGACTGCTTTCTTCTCGAAGGGTTGACTAGCTCCAATGCCGACAATTATTATTTCATACCTTTTCTCTTCCTATTGACATCGGGACCAATAAGATTCAGAATTTTTTAACATGAGAGATTGTATGGCAGATTCTTCTCTGCTCGTTTTAGCAACACACACGTGAAAGAGTGGTTCTTATCGACTTACACCACCAATCAATAGCGTACATATCGCGATAGAATGATGAGGCTGGAAAGATGGGCAAG
>CAYFXH010000006.1:18816-29356 GCA_964346905.1 uncultured Desulfobacteraceae bacterium
CTTTATCTCCACCCGCTTCGCCGGTACAGATGGGGTGACTCTCGAGGCAAACAAGTGGGCTGAAGTATTGGAAAAAGCGGGGCATCAATGCTTCTGGTTTGCAGGCGAGCTCGATAAAGATCCAGAGAAGAGCTTCCACGTTGCCGAAGGTCATTTTCAAGATGAGCAAAATAAGCGGATACACGATAGGATATTTGGCACAAAGTTCCGGAAGGCTTCGGTAACAGAAAGGATTCACGCCCTGAGATCTTTACTTAAAGTAAATATCTATGAATTCATCGAACAGTTCAAAATTGACCTGATAATTCCTGAAAACGTCCTAACTATACCTCTGCACGTTCCTTTAGGCATAGCTCTGACCGAAGTCATAGCAGAAACGCAGATCCCGACAATCGCCCACCATCATGATTTCTCCTGGGAACGGGTTAGGTTTTCGGTAAACGCTGTGGAGGATTATCTTCATATGGCATTCCCTCCCTGTCTACCGAATATTGAGCATGTCGTGATCAATTCTGCCGCCCAGGAGGAACTAGCCCATCGCACCGGCATCTCATCCACCATCATCCCCAATGTCCTGGACTTTGAAAATCCTCCCATCGTGGATTTAAAGAAATCCCGCAATTGTCTGGAAAGTTTCGGCTTAGATCCTGAAGAGATCATAATATTGCAACCAACCAGAATAGTGCAGCGCAAAGGCATTGAACATGCCATCGATTTGGTCAAAGAATTGGCTGATCCTCGTTACAAACTGGTCATCTCACATGAGGCAGGGGACGAGGGTCTTGATTACGTTGAGTGGCTGAAGGATTATGCAAAAGGCCACGGAGTGGAGCTCTATCTGGTTTCCACCCAGGTGGCCGATCCTTGGAAGAGGCTTGAGGATACTGAGAAGCGCTATACTCTCTGGGACGTTTACCCTCACGCCGATTTCATCACCTACCCGAGCCTCTACGAGGGATTTGGCAATGCCTTCCTGGAGGCTGTCTACTTCAAGAAACCTCTGCTCATTAACCGATATGCCACATTTGTAAGAGACATTGAACCCAAGGGGTTTGACCTCGTTGTTATGGATGGCTTTTTAACAAAAAAGGAAGTTCGCAAGGTAAGAGAGATAATCGAATCTGAACAGAGACGCGAAACGATGGTGAACCATAATTATGAAATCGCCAGACGTCATTATTCTTATGCATACTTGCGGAGACGGCTCAATTTTCTTCTGAGTAACTTCTTTGGAACTGATTGAGTAAGATCTGCTGCTGACAGTATCTCAAGGGAACTGGATCGTCAATGTCCTCCCTTGATCTGACGGCTTCAGCTGCTACAAGAACGTGAAGGATTTCAACGAGTGCGACTATTATTATAACGTTTGACTTTAAGACTATAGACATCTCACAAATTAATCTATCAACTTGTAAAGTATTATTAGATAACTTTTATCATAGCATCAGCAAGTTTTTAAATGTCACCTTCATCGAAAAAATCTAACTATTTTAAATTATCGCTTAACCATCCAAGATAATTTGTATTAATTGCTCTCACTATATGCTCGAAGCTAGCAATATCCAAGAAGATTCGGATGTTTCATACATGTGATCCCAGTCCCCCCAGCGCCGATATGATTTTTCCTCGTCTGTGAATGCGACAAAGTGTTCCCTAATTCTTCTCTCCTTGAATGTCTGCGCCAGTTCCTCCAAAAGCTCTATCTGAAGCCTCCGTTTTCATTTCTGCTGCCTATTACGTCCAAGTTCTTGAAGAATTGAAGATTACCAGTCTTTGCGGTGTACGATTACTCATAGTTGGATACAAGGTCAGTGAAGACATCAACCCACTCTTGGCTCTCCAGAAAGACCCCCCGAATATCCTGAACCAATGCCCCTGGATTCCCCAATCGCAAACCTCTCTTTCGGGAGCATGGATCACGGGAACTGACAATTTCCCGACATTCGACCGGAAAGCTGGCCCTTCTCAGGCAGAACCAACGGTCAATTGAACTCACCGTGGCATAACAAGAGGGAAGCATTAGAGTATTTAGTCAACTACTGGATCAAATCGGCCCTTTTTGTGGGCGGTCTGGCACGATGCCATCCGATGTCTTTCTTGAGCTATTTAAGCGCGTCTCTTCCCTCCTGGGACTTCACCGGCCCAAAATTTTCTTGAGTCCCTCCTCGATGGTTTTCTTCTCTTCCTGAGTTGCAGGGAGTTTTTTCAGGACTTTTCCTTCCAAAGCCTTCGTAGCCTTGTCACCCACGATTCTTGCCGTCAACGCCTCCAAATCGAAACCATATGAAGGTTTATCGAGTTTCCCCGCCAGTCGCAAAGGTAGTACACTCCATCCCTTTTCATCGGTGATGGCGCTGAGGGTCTTTGGGTCTTTGACCAGTTTTTCTGCCAGTTTTCGCGGAACACCAGCCGTGAGCTGGATATCCAGGTTTTGGTCCACGAGTCCCACCTTCCCTTTTCCGGTAGCTTGGAAGTTAGGTCCATGAAAGGTAAGAGCGCTGAGTCGTGCCACCCCCTCTCCGGTCTCGGCGTCGGCCGTGAAGGTATAATACTTCAGCGTTTCAAGCTCTTTAACCTGAAACATCTCTGCCAACTTCTGTACCATGGGGTGATTGACAAGCTTGCCGTCTTTAGCCTCAGCATGAAGCGTGGAGCGGAGCGCAGCCAGGTCCCCGCCGCGGCCTTGGGCATCCAGTGCAAAGTCGAGGGTGCCCGTCATCACGCCTTGAAGTTTCGGGCTGAGCCCGGCCAAGAGTTCGCCCACCTGTATTGCCTTCAGAGCCAGATTGGAATCGAAGGGAGGGCCCATCCCCATGAGCTCGGCCAGAACACGGCCCTGAACCTTCCCGCCGTAGAGAGAGCCCCCGACAGGCTGAAGCTTCAACACCCCTTGTTCGAGCTCAATCCGCGCGGCGAAGTCCTGGACCACCAAACCTTTAGCCAGAAGTCTTCCAACGCGAATATCACCGAGGGCATCAAGGGGGATTCGGGTAGCTTTTCTTGAGCGCTTTCCGCCTTCGGCTGCAGTCGGTCCTTCCCCTGATGTAGTCTGTTTACCTTTTGGCGGCAGAAGTCCTGTCAGAGCACTTAGCTGAAATTGGGGGGACTCCGCCTGGAATCGCAAATGCGGCCGTGCCTTGAGACCTTTTGCCTCTCCTGTTAGACTCAATTGCTGTCCGGCCATCTCAATTCGGCACTGCCGCAGGGTTGCAATACCCTTTGCCGGGTCGGCTGTCGCGTCGATGAGCACCTCAATATCAGCGGTTTTCCCTACCTGTTCTCTGGAAACGAGGGCAAGTTTGGAAATCTTCATGGTTCCCTTCAGATCCCCTTGAGCCTTGTCGGCTAGCGCCAGGTTGAAGTCGAGTCCATAGACGCCCGAAGCGAAACGGGTTGAACCTTTGAGCAGCGGATTAAGTGAGGGCAGGTCAAAGTCGGCAACCCGAATACGTGCCGTTACAGCTCTGCTGGTTGGATCGGCTCTACCCTCGGCGGAGAAACGACCTGCTTTGGCCACTGGGAGTCGGGCCGAGAGCATGAAGGGTACGGGGCGATCAAAAGCTATCTCTCTTACCCGCGCATCGATAGCGTCAAGCGTATAGGTGCGCACCGGCGTCTTGGTCCGATCCTCAAAGGAGACCCGCCCGTTATCTATGGAGAAAAGGCTGACGGTCAGAAGGCCGGCTTTACCACCTTTTTCCGTCTTCTCCGTTTTCTTCGCTGCTTCCTTGGGTCGCATGAGGTCGTCAATGTCAAGTGCGCCGTTCGGTAGACGGATCACATAAATCCGAGGTTCCACCAGAAGCACCTCGCCCACTTCCAATTTCGCCCGCAAAAGGGACAGGAGGTTCCAGCGGATCTTTATACCGCGCGCCGAAACCGATGGCTCTTTAGCTCCTGTCGAACGTACATCGAGGCCATCCAGGTGGATACCCGTGAGTCCAGCCCCAGCGTCAGCGACCGACACAGTCCGGTGGAGTTTTTCCTCCAAGGGTGGAATGACCCAAGTCAGGATGCGTTCTTTGGTTAGGTATAGTTTGAGCACCAAGGTGGCCGCCAGCAGCAGGACCAGCAGCACTCCAACTGTCCACAATAGGATTTTGACGGTTTTTTTCACTATCTCTCCTTGCTCATTTCTGTAAGTCTGGTTTCTCTTCTTTGCCGGGCCTCGCGGTGACGCCTCCTCTCATTATCGGATTCCAATACGAGAGGTGGCACCTTTTTGGGTTGTCCATTTTGATCCAATGCCAAATAGGTCAAATATGCCGAAACGGTTTGGCGGACCTCACCGGTGAAGAGATCTTCGGTCTCGGCTCGAACGCCGATCTCCATCGACGTATTTCCGACCATATTTATGCTGGTTTTGAGCGTGAGCTGGTTGCCGACGAAGAATGGGTGAATGAAAATCAAGCCTGTCAAATGCAGCTGTTACAACGCTACTCCGGGTATGATGAAAAGCAGCAATGGCAGCCGCGTTTTCAATGTGTTTCATGATCACGCCTCAGTGAATGTTCCCGGAAGGATTGGCATCTTCTGGCATCATGACGTGGGTAGAGGTCACACTGCTTTCTTTGACGGTTTTTCCCTCCATATTCTTCTCCTCGCAGAGGACATCAATGCACAAATTTCACTGCCTGGACGCCTGGGTATTCGCTGGTTGGTTTAACTCGCAAAACAAGCTCGATCTTTTAACGCCAAAACATACCGCAGAGAGCCGCCGTTCGCACCTTGGCTCTCGGGCAGCGGACTTTCACCCGCTCTGACAAAATAAGATCTCCCAGAATTCTTGCAAGTGGGTCAAGGAAGTCCTAGACGGATGCTGTCAATACAACCAGTTCGTCTTCCGTGCTGAAGGTCCAACTTTTGCGTCTTTCAGGATTGAGTTCAATTCCCCCAGCTCTCATCGTTGCATCAGCGTGGATCCTGACGCCAAGAGCAATTTCTCCCCGTAAGGATACAGCATCCTGTAAATCCCGAAAGTTCGCTTCCTTGCCGACAAGATCATAGTACTTAGTAGAACGGAAAAAGATCTCTATGCCGCCAGAACTGAATAACTCATGGAAAACCGCATTCAAATCTGGCCGGAGTGCTACATGTGCAAGAATGTGGCTCAGGATCATGGGACTGACCAAAACCTCGTCCATTTCATCCTCGAACAGCGCGTGGTTCTCAGGGTCCAGTAGTTCAAGAAGAACGTCTGGTTTCTCCCTTTTATCAGCAAGGATCTTACGAAGCAGGAGATGCCCGAGGATGGTTCGAGCATCGGCTTCCTCTGTCGACTCCAGCCAATCACAGCCGACGATAACAACATTGTCATAGTCAGCAGGCTGAATCTTGATCAGATCTGAAGGTGCAGCATAGTCGCCCTCAATGTGGCCTATCTTAACCCGTTTGGGGTGGACGGCGGCGTATCGTGCCATTCGAAGATCTCTTCTTGCGATCGGGATGCTCGAAAGTATATCAATTTCAAACGTTTCGTTTTCGTAATTGTCGAATTCATTGATCAGAGCGGGAATCTTGTCATTCCATCCCATAAGCAGAATGCGTCGTTTTAATTTTACTTCCTCCGTATCCCTTGGATGAACTCCACGGTTGGTGGGCTTAGGCGTGTATCCGGATGGGGGTTCGGTATCTCTGTAGCGTCGGGCCAGAAAAACCAGCCGATCATCGCTTTCGACCATAAACCCGTCAGGAGGATTGAGGATTGGACGATAGCCGTCCGCCTCAGACCTAATTACTCCGAGGATAATCGCCTTGGTGAAACCATCCACCAGATCCTGCAATCTTACACCCGCAAATTCTGGGCATTTTCGAATGTAGATCTCGTTGCTTGCCTCAGCGTGGGTGAGCAGTTCCGAGTAGACGTGTGAGAGCCATCTGTGGCGCACGTTCTGGGCAATGAGCAGACTGATAAGGGAGTCACTGGCGAGGATTTCGATTTGCCCGCCGTATGCCACTTTTGCCACCGGAAGCTTTCGGGCATCAAAAATCTCCGCCACTAACAATGGCAGTTCTGCATTACCCTCGACCCTGCCGCTTTTTGAAATTGATAGGAGGGTTTTAATGGTCCGCATATCTGCAGCGTCAGACCCGCCGAATTCAATTTCAGACCCAGGGATAATGATAGCTGCAGCATGCATGAGGTCGACACGTTGCAAATGTTCAGTACGAAGTGGCGTGCCGGAACGGAAGATGATCTGATTTTCGTCCCAATAGGGCCCGAGGTAGTCACGAAGTTCATACCTCCGCTCCGTACTCACCTCCTCTGAGAGGATAACAATGCGCAGCTTGCGGGCGCCTCGCCGGCGCAGAAATCGCCTCACTCGCCCTTCAGATAGTACAAGTTCACGTACTACAGTCGGTGTTCTGTTGCTCCAGCCAAGCACAAGGATGTGATCTTCCTGGACAATGGGGGTTACCCCGCTTTCGAGGGTTCTAATGGTCTCGCTCAGCCATTGGGTCATGATGGCGATGAGAGATCCCATGAAGAGGACAACTCCGAGGATGGTGACAACGGTGGAGAGTGCGGCTACGAAAATGCCCTTGTCATCCCCAAGGTATCCGGGATCGGTGATACGCAAAAAGGCCCACCAGATTCCCACGCTGGTTGAGGCAATGTCCTTGCTGGCTGCAGCCGCCAGCATCCCCGCTACCGCTGATACGAGCCCGATGACGGCGGCGATGACGAGTAGGCGATAATGGACGCCGCGTAAGATTAACCGCTCAAGGTAGAATTTCAGTTTGTTTCTGACCCTGACAATCATTTTCTTTCCTCCTCTTGAAAGTCCTCAGGTCAAAAGCACTGCAATAATGCCGGTGAGAAAGATACCGTCAAAGGTCCCGGCCCCGCCGATAGAGGCGACTGGCGCTCCCAACCCGCTTATTCTTTTCAAATTCATCAGATCAGCCCCAATGAGAGTACCCAGAGTCCCAGAGATATAGGCCACAGGTGGAGCGTTTGCCGGCGAGAGTACGAGGGCAACCAGGGCAGCCAAAAGCGGCGGAATCAGTACCGGTACGCCTATACCCACCCCTCTTATGGGCCGGGCCAACTTGTAGACCACCACACTCATAAAGGCCGTTGCCAAGAGGGCCCGAAACGGCGCCTGGCATTTGATCAATATGTAGAGAGATATCAAGACCGGGATCACCGCCCCGCCTAAGTTCACCGCCAGAGTCATGGTGCACGGTTGTTGCGGGGAGGGGAGCCGATAACGCATGCCATAGAAAGTGATAACCCTGTCGTCACAGAGTTCGTCATCTTCAAACCTTTTGATGGGAATATTTATGGCGCTGCCAACCAGGGTGAGGAAAAAGAGGGTGAGCATGTATTGGGGGCTGATTCCTATCTTGGTGAAAGCCAGGGTGAGGGCGCCAATCTGGACGAAGAAGAAGAGAACGAAAAATATACCAAGAAAAAGGAAAAAAATGAGTGAGGTGAAGGGATTGAAAAACATGGCGCGCACCTTGCTAGAGCTGAGCAACTGCAGAGGATTGGTAGTACAACCGAGCCGGTAACTTCGCTCTATATTAAGTGGTAGAGAACACCTATTGCAACATAAGAATGAGAGACAACCTTCTTTAAGCGGTGCTGTTTCACCTATATCCGTTCTCGGTAGTTCCCCCAAAATTGGATGTTTAATCGCTGTGGATTCAGGCCATAAGTCTGTTGCGGGTGATTTCTAAATGAAAAGCGTATTTCCACTCTGCCTAGATGGAACACTTCGCACCATGTATGGCAGCATATATTCAAAAAAACATCAAATCTTCATGTTGGCCTTTGGGGGCTGAGATGGTTGAAATAGGGATGGCTCAAGTGGCCGTTTTTTCGCAGTCTCCCATTTGGCATCGGGTCTTACTGCAGTTTGCCTGGAACAATGGGTAAACTTCCTGTCTGCGTTCTGGCTTGATCTCTTGGTAGCGCTCGTCTACTATGTGAATTCAAATCTTTTAGGAAAAGTCCATGGCACACTAAACCAGCGCAGCTAATCCTCCCGAGCCGCCGTGACGGCCAGGGAGGGCTGGGAAGAACGGGGAGTTTTAAGGTGAAGGTTCTCATCTGCGGTGCGGGAAAGGTCTCGAGGCACCTGCTCAGTAGGCTTGGGGAGAGCTGGCACATCACTCTGATTGACAAATCGGAAGACAAGCTCAGGAGCCTTATTCCCAAATTCCAGAACATCGAAAAGGTCATTGCAGCAGACGCTTCAAGTCCGGTCACCCTTGATGACGCCGGCGTGGGGGACTTTGATTACGTCCTGGCCCTGACTGAGAATGACAAGGTTAATCTGGCAATCTGCAATTACGCCCACAGCCAAGAGGTCGATCATATTTTGGCGCTGGTCAACGAGCAGGAAAATCAGGCCAAATTCGACGAGATGAATCTGTCGACAGTTTCGGGCAGCACGGTGCTGTCCAAAATTATTTACTACTACCTCCAAGACCCGCGCATAAGCGTAACACCTCTCACAATGGGACAGGCTGAGATCATGGAAGTTGATGTTTCCCACCACTTCCGGATGGTGGGGAAGAGGGCCTCAGCTCTGATGCACGATGCCTGGAGGCTAGTGACCATATTACGTCAGAACAAGATGGTATTTCCCGACGCGGGCACATTGATCCAGGCTGAGGATCGGTTGGTGTTCGTGGGAAGCCCCGACCTTTTCAAGGATCTTTGCAGTGTTTTGGAGTGCGGTTACCCACACTTCCCCCTAGCCTACGGCTCCAATCTGCTTCTGGTGCTGGCGCCTGGTAGTGACCGTGAACAGCTCATCCAAGAGAGCATGCACCTTGCGCAGAACACTAAGGTGAGAAGCGTTACTATTTTATGTTCCGAGGAAGAACGCGATATCCAGGAAGACCTGAAATCATGGTCCCAAACCATCGACCTTCAACTGGAGACAGTAGAGGACAACTTACTCGATCGGATTCAGGAATTCAGCACTCACAAGAACTACGGGCTGATGATGGTCCACCCCTTCGAGGCCTCGTTTTTCAAATCCTTAGCTAAACCCACCTTGATCTCTTTGGCTCACTCTCTTCCCTGCCCGCTCCTGGTTGCTCGGCGTACCCAGCCATACGAGCGCATTCTCGTACCATTTAACGCCACCCCAAAGGCCGAGCTGGCCCTGGATGTAGCGGTGGATCTGGCCAGACAGCTTAAAGCGGAGGTTGCCGTGGCCGTGGTGCAAGAGCCCGAATTTATCCATGGCCCCCAGGAAGAGGAGTGGTCGGAAGCAGTTTTAAAGCGGGTCCGGGAGCTCGCTCATATCCACAAATTTGACTTTGAGGAAATAACCAGAGAAGGTAATCCCGTAAAGGAAATTGTAGCAGTGGCCAAGGATTGCAACCTGATGATTCTGGGTAGTACTACTAAGGAAAAGGGGTTGTTTTCGCCTCACGTGGGTGAGCTCATGGCCCAAGAAGTCCCCTGTTCCGTTCTCATTGTAGCGAAGTAGGGATGCTCACTGGGCCGACCAGTGAGCGTCCGTTGCTCCGCTTAAGGCGGATCCCTGGTCCGTTGTTGACAAGAGAAAAGAATGCAGGCCCAGAGGACCTGGCTTTGCGCTGCCCCCATGACGCAAAGCGCTAGGCGCTTAGCGCAGAGCGCAAAGCAAAAAACTATCAGGTAATCAAGTCGTTGAAAATGTAAACCGCAGAACCGCAGAACAAGGAACCGCAGAATATCGAGGTGAAAAACATGGTAATTACTCCTTTTAAAAACTTCTGCTGTTCGATATTCCTTGTTCGATATTCGATATTCAATGACCTGGCTTTGCGCTGCCCCCAAAGGGGGCTTTAGGAATCTTTCCTTCGCACGGGAGTCAGCTGGAGTAATGGAGTTAAAGTTATTTCGGATTTCGAATTTCGGATTTCGGATTGAAAAAAAATAAAATGTAAATCAAAAACTCAATTTCAATTCCACAATCCGCATTCCCAAATCCGCAATCGACTTGCTCCAGTACTCCAAAACCTCCGGACATGTCTACCGGCAAAGCGACTGAAACTTGACCTAGCCCATCGAAGATCCCGCTATGCGGGGAAGGACCAGGTTTTCTTCGCCCAAATAAAACAACTGACTGCTGACCACGGACTACGGACAGATACCCATATCCCACATCGGACATGAGTTATTATGGTCCTCAATCAAGCCCTTTCTCTCTTACTCGTCTCCCTGGCAGTCGCCGTTCTTCCTGGCTTTAGCCGGCTGCTGCGTTTTCCGGCACCCGTCATGGAAATCCTCTTCGGCGTGATCTTGGGAAAAAGTTTCCTCCACTTTCAATTCAGCGGTGAGTGGCTGCAGTTTCTCGGGCACCTGGGTTTTCTCCTCCTCATGTTCCATGCAGGCATGGAGATTGACTTCGGTATGCTGCTGAAACAAAGCTGGAGCCAGCTCTCTTTCCAATTGCTCCTCTTCGGCAGCACTCTGGGCCTTTCATTTCTTTTCGCCATGTATCTGGGGCGTGGTGCGTTTGTAAGCCTGGTCCTTACCACCACCTCGTTGGGTCTGGTGATGCCCACCCTTAGAGAGATGGGAGTACAG
>CAYFXH010000006.1:29366-40506 GCA_964346905.1 uncultured Desulfobacteraceae bacterium
ACCATATTAATAGCTGCCTCTTTGGCCGATTTCCTTACTCTTTTGGGTATCACCTTTTTCATACTCTGGCGCCAACACGGTATGAGCTGGCACTTTGTCTCTCCGCTTCCCCTTTTGGCCAGCTTCGGCATTGTATTATGGCTTGGAAGGCTATGGGCGTGGTGGAACCCGGAGCAGGCTGAACGGCTACTTGGTGCCAGGGATTCGCTGGAACTGGGCGTTCGGCTCTCTCTCGCCCTTCTTTTTCTCTTTGTGGCTGTATCAGAATTTGTGCACCTGGAACCTGCGTTGGGAGCTTTTCTGGGTGGTTGCGTGCTCTCCTTTGTGTTCAGAGAGAAGGGGCAATTGGAGAGCAAGCTCTCGGCTGTCGGTTTCGGTTTTCTCATCCCCATTTTTTTCATCAACATTGGCATCCAGTTCGACCTGACCAACGTCCTCCGCCCTGGGCAACTCCCCTTTACCCTGAAGCTTCTGGTGCTGGCGATTATGGTAAAAATGGTTCCGAGTCTGTTGCTCACACTTCAGCGCATCTCTCTTAAGGACGGTATAAGGGCGGGGGTGTTGCTCACGTCCCGCCTGAGCCTTATCGTGGCAGCCGCGGAAATTGGACTTCGGGAAGGATTGATTTCTGAGGCTTTTAAGGACTCGATCGTCCTTCTCGCTCTTATCACCTGCTTTCTTGGGCCCACGCTTTTCAAGCTGACTCAGAGGAAACAAGAGGGTATCCAACCCAGTGACAAGGCATGATTCAGAAAAGGTGTTGGTCTCAATAAAACGTCCTGATCTGCTCTTGCTGGGTCGGGGCAGCGGCGGTCTGCAGCAATCTGAAAGGCTCTCAGCCGGCCGCCTCAAGTGCTGCCGCAGATGCCTGTTTGAGGCCGTAAAAAATGGACTTTGCCGCCATGAGTTGGTCGTAATGACCCATCTCCACAATCCTACCTCCTTTGAGCACAGCAATTCGGTCGTAAGCCGCCACCGTATCCAGCCGGTGCACCACCGCCACCACCGTGTGCTTTCCTTTGAGATCGGTTTCGAGCATATGCTGGATGCGTGCCTGCGAGGTATTGTCCAGACTGGCGGTGGCTTCGTCCAAAATGAGAATTGGTGCTTCTTTAAGGAGAGCTCGCACTATGGCTACCTTCTGTTTCTGCCCGCCTGACAGTCGATCTCCCTTACTCCCCACCTGGAAGTCCAGGCCGATGTCCAGCACCTCATCTAGGAGTTTTTCCTCTTCCAGCAGCTTCACCAGCAGTTGCTGTATCTTCTCCGCTGCCCCCGGCTGATCCGTTTGTACCCGACCGAAGAGGATATTGTCGAGAACGCTTTTGGTGTAGAGGTATTGTGAGGGGCAGTAGATAGAAAAGTCGACGGCTTCTCCTTTGTCAGTTTTCGCTTTGATCTCAGCCGGCGCATCTCTCTCTTCACCGAATTGGCACTGAATCAAGTCTTTGCCGCCAATCTCCTCAATGAACTTATGCCGAACCTCCAGGATTTTTTCTTCCAAAGGAACGGGCAGAGCCACAATCTCATGTTCTGCAGGAATGAACTGTAAAGCCAAGCGGAGCACCAGTTCATTGTCTTGCCCTGTCAACTGATTCAACTGTTCACCGTACATTCGCCGTACCAGCTCCCGGTACTGTTCGAACTGATCAGGAGCTATGGGAATATCCTCCGTGAGGACAAGATCCTGTCCCAGGTCCCTCGACAGCATCACGCTCTGCTCCAGAAGTTTTCTCCCGAGATCGAGAAGCGGTTCATACAGACCGGTATCCGTGAGAAGCCTGAGAAAGACAGGATTTCTCGGCAAATTGTCCAGTTCGTACTCCTCGCGTTCGGGATCGCCAAAGACGATGTTCCCGTAAATGGTACGATGATGGAGAAAGCGCGTTACGTCGAAAAACTCAACCATGTCAGCGACATCGCTTCCCCACTGGCGTTGGAAGCGTTCTCTCAGCTTGATTAAGCGTGGAGCCAAGTATTCTTGCCGGTCCTCTGCCACCACTGAATTAAGACCGAAACGAAGGATGTCCTCCTCCAGCCCCACTTCACGCACTAAGTGGAGAATCTGCTCGCGGTTTGGCAAGGATTCTTTCTCACCAGGACCACCCGTCGCCAGCAGGGAGGTGCAGGCATAGAGGAGGTTTTCACGAATGGTGCCATCGAAGATGAAAGGCTGCTGGGTCACAAAGCCAATATTTCGACTTGCATCAATTTTCGTCAGGGTTTTCAACTCTTTATCATCCAGCAGAACATGACCCTTGTCGTAGGAATACAGTTGGCCCAGAACCAGCGCCAGTGTGCTTTTTCCACTGCCAGAGAAGCCGACCAGCGCCAGCCGTTCGCCCGGTTCAAGGTGAAGTGAAATTCCATCGAGCAACTGTACCTGCCCCTCGGCCACCTAGTCGAGGTCTTTCACCTCGATTCTGCCTCCAAGTTCATAGGGCTCACGATCTGTTGGGGCCAGAGGGAATTCTGGTTCGGCATCAAAATACTCCATTACCCTCCTATATCTGATCCGGCTCTCCTGGAAATTTTGATAATAGTTCATCAGTTCTTTCCAGGGGTCGTACAGCTTTTCATAGGCGGAGAGAAAAGCGACGAGGGCGCCCAAATCAAAGCGCCCGGTCATGGTCAGATACCCCCCCAGAAGAAAAAGTATGAATGGTCCCAGGTTCTGAAAGAAGTTATTGCTGAACTTGATGCCGTAGTTGATGATGTTCATCCGCTGACGCAAAGAGAATACCGTGGCAATGAAGCCTTCGAACTTTTTCCTTTCGATGGGATATCCCCCGTGTGCCTGAATTTCCCGGATTCCCGCAATTGCCTCGCCTATGGTATTGCTCAGGGAGCGGGTTACGTCGATGCGCTCCTGATTGAGCCGGTTTAGTCGATTCTGCAGTATGGGTATGATGGCAATTTCAAGGGGGTAGATGGCAAAGCTCAAGAGAGCCAACAGGGGATTGAGATACATCAGGTAACCCGCAAAGGTGAGGAGCGTCAGTACATTGATTACTGGTACTGCAATGGCGCTGCCCAGGAAGTCACCGACTCCGTTCAGTTCCGAGGTGAGGGAACTGATTACCATTCCCGGGGGAGTGCGGCGAAAGAAAGGAAGGGGCAGACGGAGAACATGCTGATAGAGTTCGGTGCGGATCTCATAGAGAAGCTTCTCGCCGAGGTAGCCCTGGAGAACATTGATAAGGTATTTCAACCCTCCGGCCAGCACCACAGCCCCCAGATACAAACCACAGTAAACCAAGAGCAAATCCATCTTCTTGAGACTAATGGCCCTGTTTACAATCCTCTTTTGCAACTCAAGGGGAACAACACGAAAAAAAACGGTTACGCCAATAACTACTAGCAAGAGAAGCTGGAGACCACGGAAACGTTGGAAAACCCAGAAAAAGAGTGGTTTTTTTGTAACCATTGTACTCAACTCCCAATCCTTGATTTTTAGGCAGGCGACCCTTAACCAAGTATTGTGAAGGCCATGAGGTGGTCACCCCATATCGTCCAGTTCACCCATCCTGGCCAATGAGCCAGGTAGCTTGATGTTGTGGTGATATTTCACTAGTTAGTGCTTAGATGTTCAACTTTCTGCGGTTTGATTCAATGTGGTTCAGCATAGATTCCACTGCCTTGACCGCGTCTTTTTCCACATTCAGTATGCCGCCGGTCACCTGAGGGCAATCCTGTGTCAACAGCTTGACCAGATTGTGGGCTCCAGCTACCGGTGGGACAGGATTGACATAAGTGTAGAGCCCTAAAGCTAAAGCGAAGATGGCGTCGATTGTTGCCTTTTGTTCCATATACTCAGGCGCCGCCGCAACCACAGGAAGATCCGGAATCGGCACATCGCCTAGAGCATTGGAAATAGTGGCCAGCAGATCCGCAAGACGACCGGTATCCGTGCAGGTGCCATAACTGAGAACAGGAGGAACAGTGAGGCTTTCACACAAGCCTTTGAGTCCTGGACCAGCATATTCCTTGGCCTCGAGACTGCAGAAACCAGCTAGTTGCAATGCAGCACTTCCACATCCCATGGACAGTACCAGAATGTCACGCTTGATCAATTCCTTTGCGACCGCTACGCTATGAACATCCTGGCCATAATCTCTGAGCGTGGCACAGGATACAAGACCTGCGAGTCCCCGGATGGTCCCATTCTTAATGGCACCTAGAAGCGGATCCAGCCTCCCCCCCAGGGCATCTAGAATGCTTTCTGAGGAAAAACCGATTAGGGCTTCTTTCATGGGTAATTGGGTCACGGGCTCAACCGATGCTCTTCGATCAGGAAAATTATCCAAGGCCAGCTGTAGAAGTTGTCTGGCCTGTTCCTCAGCTTGCTTTGGCTCATAGTTCAGACGATCCGTAACACCTTCAAACGCCACAAGGTCACTTATTGGCACAAGTTTGAATTTATACTTTTGAGCATATTTCGGGTCAATGGGCATAGAGCAATTCATGTCACATGCAAATAGATCCACACAGCCGCTAGCCAGAATAGCCTCCTGCATGATCCAGTTTCCGGTGAAACCATAAAATACATCATCCATCTCCCATCTCTGAATCATCTCCTGGCCCGTTTCTATGTTTGCAATGACCCTCAAGCCTTTGGCCCCCATAGCCTTTGCTTTATCCTGCCATTCTTGTTTACGGGCCAATTGAATCATGGCAAAACCAATGAAGGGTTCGTGACCGTTCGGCAGCACGTTCACATAGTTGGGGTCCAAAACACCCAAATCCACTCTCATCGGGTGCGGTCTCGGGATGCCAAAGATAATATCTTGGCAATATTCATTGATAAGCTGGCTTTGATAAGCCATAGCTACCGCGAGGCGCATGGCTTTGAGAGCTAGGCTGACATAATAACCATCAACGTTGGTCAGACATGAACTGGTGGCCCTTATGATTTCGCCATGAATCCCGCCCGGGAAAATGTCCTGTTTTCGCCACAGTTCCTTACGCTCCAGGGGAGCCAGCTTCTCAACGATCTGGCTGGGTTCATCAGCCTTCCTGTTGAAGTCTTCCTCTGAAAAGTCACACAGCCTGAGAGCGATTTCATTAGGCGATCCTGCAGCATTTAAACCAAGTCGCTCTGCTAGACCTTTCAATTTCCCAGGCTCTCGGATCTCAAATGGCGTCTGGCCCTCTACTGTAGCTCGAAGTGTTTTGACCGTCTGTTCTGTATGATAATGGTAAGTTGATGCGCCCAGAACATTTCTGAGAATCATCATGCGCATGGCCATCCCATCGGCCGTTATGCCGCAAACTCCTCTTTTGTCTTTTTGCGCATCTGCACGGCAGGGCCCGTTTGAACACAGGTCACACCGTACACCTCCCATACAGAAGGGACACCGCCTATCAGGGTCGTCTCCCAAGCCCTGAGCCTCATACCGATCCCAGATATTGGTCATGTTGTCTTTTTTAATGCGCTCATATACCTTTAGTACCGATTCATGATAAGAGATCCTGTCCCTGTCCATTTCCCTCCCCCTTTGCTAGCGATGCCGTCCTTCTGTGACCGGCTCGACATTGAAATTACCATGGGTCAGCGGTTGTATCTGGATAACGAATACTATTTCATCTGCCGTGCAAACTACAGGTGCCCCCATAATAACGCCAAGAATTCCTTGCCTCCTTTCAAGCAATCAAAGTCCTTTTTTCTCAAACCACCAGAACAGCGCCAGCCCGCCAACAATAAAAACGGCAATGATAAGCCACTGGTTCAATCCAATCACCTGGGGCAGGGTAATCTTACCAAAATCTCCCCAAGTCAAAACTGTCTGCTTTAAAACAGGGTAGGCTTCCGCAAAAAGTGCAGCGCCCGCTAGCATTCCGAGGATGCCCCACAATGCATCCCATCTTCCCTCGCCCAGGGCGCCTGCCGAAGTCCCGGGGCAGTATCCCAACAATCCCCAACCGATGCCGAAGACAAGCCCTCCTATGATATTGCCCCCAAGGACGGTCGGCTTGATGGAAAGCTTGGCGAGCCCGAGATCCTTGAGAAGATAAACCCCAACCATCCCAACCAGAATAGTTGAGAGCATAAACTTGACAATGGTCATATCGATAAGCCGTAGGGCGCCAAGCTGTTTGTCATATCGAAGTACGCGAGCTTTCTGTAGAAAAAAGCCAAATAGAATTCCGGTAATAATTCCAAAGACAAGCATCTTCATTGTTAATCACCTCCGCCGTAAAGTATACGGGCTACAACAAGGCCACCTACAAAAAAACAGATGAGCGCCAAATAGCCGCTTACCGCCAACTGCAGCGAACCGCTGAGTCCGTGGCCGCTGGGTCAACCATCTGCCAGACGTGCCCCGAACATGGCAATCAATCCGCCAACGAAGGCGACCAAACCTCGTTTGGTACGTCTCGGCCCGAAACGTGTCTCCCACATATGGGGAATAGCCTGCCAACGGAAGGTGTCCGACGTGGTCGATGCGATTAGAGAACCCAGCAAGATTCCCACCACGAACATCCACTGCCAGTCTATCTTAGGTGTCTCTTTGACGAAGTACTCCATACCGGCGACCCGACCGGCGCTGAAGATTTTCTCTATCATGCCGGCTGAGCGGACAAAGGTGGTGGAAGCACCAAAATACTTACCAACAAACCAGACAGACAGGATAAGCACAACCCCGCTTAACGCACCAGCTAGATACGGGTTCCAGCCCTTGTCTTCAAAGGTTTTCATAACTAAAGTCCTCCAATCCGTATCAATTTAATCACAGTTCATCTTAATCACAGTTCATCCATCCAGCCTCTTTTCTCTTGAGTGTGACGATACCGTGGATAATGCTTGTTTAAGAACTCTCGGTAGTTCTCGTAAAGGACTTTTTCAACATACAGTAACCTGGTGCGGTAAGGGCTAGGTTTTTGTAGTTCGATGAGAACATTATCTTTTTGCCATAACGCATAGGGATAATCGGTAGAGAGATATTCACCCTTCAAGCTTTTTTCAACTAACTTGTATTTACCATCTATTTCTTGGAACACGACGTCAAACAACTTGGGATCTAAAATGATGATCACTGCTTCAACAGTTGATTCTCCATTGAAAAATATCAGGATACTTCTTATTCCCTCCATCCCTTTGGGTGTTGCTTTTACAAAAGTGTTCTTGCCACGAATAAGATCTTTCCTGCCTATTGGCTTAAAGTGTCTCTTCTCGTACTCCTGATATCTCCATTGGCGTGCTTGAGCGATATCCAGGGCTTCCTCATATGAGGTCTTACCGATGGTGAAACCGAATGGTTTTGCCGACTCTTTAGACTCAGCGCTTGCCAAGGAGAACAAGCCAATCAGCGCGAAGGTTAGAAAAAGAACTACAAATCTTTTCATGTGACCTCCCTGAAGTAAAGAATCCACGCTCGTGTGACGATACTTTAATTGTTCCATACAATATACTCGTAGGCTCAAGTACTTGTCTAGAATCTTCCCACACCAAACCTCCCAGGAGCTGTGCCTCAGAGGAAGCAGCAAGGACAATGAGAACAAAGGGCCAAAATTTCCTTCTATGGTGTCCAGCATTTTTTGTGTTACTTTTCTTTTACCGGGTAATCCGTTCCAAGGATGATGAATTTCCTCCGCAGCGGCTTGAACTGAAATGTACTTTTACTTGACTATGACGAATTCTGGAAGATGCTTTAAGGCCTACCATCTATACGGGAGATGGAAATGGGTTTGATTGCTGAAACAAACTCAGCTGTCATAGTACTGCTCATCATCGGGAACGGTTATTGTGTGGTCACCGAGATCGCCCTCAACTAGGGGAGGCTAGTCTCATGAATCTTTATGCTCTTCCACCAGGCCCTGACCCCCCACATATAGTAAACGCCATCATAGAGATATCCCGGGGTGGACATAATAAATATGAATACGATCCAGAGTTGGGGATCTTCAAACTGGACAGGGTTTTGTACTCCGCAGTGCACTATCCTGCCGATTATGGCTTATTCCGGCGACGCTTGCAGAAGATGGAGATTCGGTGGACATTCTGGTGATGACCGGTGAGCCGACCTTTACCGGCTGCCTCATAGAGGTGCGGCCGGTGGGGCTCCTGCGCATGCGGGATGAAATGAGTGACGATGAAAAGATTTTGTCCGTCCCAGTTGCCGACCCTCGCCACAATGAAATTCAGGATATTGATCAGGTCCGCTCCCACTTTCTCCGTGAAGTCGAGCATTTTTTTCATATCTACAAAGAGCTGGAAGGGAAAAAAGTGGAGACCCTCGGCTGGGAAGACAGAGAAGCAGCCCTAAGCGTCATCCAAAAAGCAATCGACGCAGCCATGAAGTAAAGGGAGAGCAAAACCGGATGAAGGAGTAATTAACGGTAAATGTCTGTTTATCCTCTGCCCAACATGATATTGTAGGGTCTTTGAGTATGACGGTTGGCTAATGGCACAATCAGAAGGAGTCTGAACAAGGGACTAGTGGCAATCAAGGGAGCATCTCTTGACGGTTGATAACGATCTTTCGAAACTGCGAATCGACAAGGAGAGGATTTCACAGAGGCAGGGGAAAAAAAGGAAATACACACTCCTGTGTTTGGCACTCCTGTCCGTGTGCGGTTTGGGATTTCTCTATTGGCAGGGCCTTTTAAGACCTGCTGTGCAAGTGCAGGTCGTCAGTGTGCAGAGCATCTACCCGGCGCAGACCTTCACCTTGCTCAACGCCAGTGGTTACGTGGTGGCCCAGCGGAAGGCGGCTGTGGCCTCCAAGATCACCGGGCGTCTTGTCTTTTTAGCGGTGGAGGAAGGCAGCCGGGTGAAAAAGGGTGAAGTCATTGCCCGGCTGGAAAACGATGATGTTAAAGCCGCTCTGGAAAGAGCCATGGCGGATGTCAAGGTGGCGCAGTTCAACATCGAGCAGAGCCAGGCCGAACTGGATGATGCCCTCCTCGACTACAATCGAAAAAGAGAACTGGTAGGAAAAGAGATTATCCCCCTTTCCCAGTTCGATGCCGCAGCGGCGCGCTACAAAAAGGCAAAGGCAGCAGTCGCCGCTCAGCGAGCGGCCCTGCGGGCGAGTGAAGCGGCCTTGAAAGAAGCAGCGGTGTCTCTGGAATATACAGTAATTCGAGCACCTTTTGATGCTGTGGTGCTGACGAAAAACGCCGATATTGGAGATATCGTTACCCCCATAGGCGCCGCGGCTGATGCCAAGGCCGCAGTGGTCACCATAGCGGACATGGATTCCCTCCAGGCGGAGGTGGATGTATCTGAATCCAACATCGAGCAGGTTAAAGTGGGGCAGCCTTGCGAGATCCAGCTGGATGCCTTGCCCAACGACCGTTTTCGAGGCGTGGTCCACATGATCGTACCCACCGCTGACCGGACCAAAGCGTCAATACTCGTAAAGACTGCCTTCCTTGACAAGGATCCTCGGATACTCCCAGAGATGAGCGCCAAGGTTGCCTTTCTCTCGCGCTCGGTTGCACCGGAAGAGCAAAAACCATTAAAAGCATTGCCCAGTAACGCGGTGGTCAACCGTGATGGAGAAAGCCTGGTGTTTGTCGTCCGAAACAGTCGGGCCCTGAGAACCCCTGTCCACCTCGGTAAACATTTGGACACCATGGTGGAGATCCTGAACGGGGTGGAACTTGGTGACCAGGTTGTAATAGCGCCTATGGATAAGATGAAGAATGGAATCAAGGTGAGAATGACTCACGAGTAAAGAATCCGGGTGAAACTGTAGGAATATTGGAAGAGTGGAATAATGGAATAATGGGGGTTAAAGGTAAGAAACATATTAAATAACTGGTGCCATAGCGTTGAGCATGAAACAAGGATCTCATGGATCTCAACCCATTGTTCCAACATTCCAACATTCCATCATTCCAAGATGCTATCTAACCTAGAAAGCCTTTGAAACTTTAGCTCGCTCAAACAACCAGCCTTTCCCGGACTAAACAAATGGAAGAAAACAGTCCCCTCGTCCAGATAAAAGATCTCAGCAAATCATACCGTCGTGGCAACCAGATCATTCCGGTGCTGGATAACATCGCCCTGGACATTAAAGAGGGAGACTTTGTGGCCCTCATGGGACCATCAGGATCGGGTAAGAGCACCTTACTGAACCTCATTGCCGGTCTCGATCAGGTGGACGGAGGAACCATAAAGATCGGCGGAGTTGAGATCACCTCGCTTTCCGAGACCGAACTTGCCGAGTGGCGTGCAAGCAATGTGGGCTTCATTTTCCAGTTCTACAATCTCATTCCGGTACTCACCGCCCTTGAAAATGTGGAATTGCCCCTTCTCCTGACCGGACTCACAAGAAAAGAGCGACGGGAGCACGCAGCCTTAGCTCTGGAACTGGTCTCACTTGAGGACCGAATGGAGCACTACCCGCGACAACTCTCTGGCGGCCAGCAGCAGCGGGTTGCCATAGCTCGCGCGGTGGTAACGGATCCAACCATTTTGGTGGCGGACGAACCCACGGGCGATCTCGATCGCACTTCTGCAGAGGACGTGTTGCAACTTATGGATCGGTTAAGCGGGGATCTGGGCAAGACAATCATCATGGTCACCCATGATCCGCGGGCGGCCCAGAAGGCTCGCATTATGAGATACCTGGATAAAGGTGTGCTCACCGATGCTCCTGAAATTAGTTTTACGGAATGGTTTTAGGCACAGACTCCGCAGCTTGCTCACAGTGTCAGGCATGTGCGTCGCCATTCTCGCTTTTGCCCTCCTTCGTACCGTGGTCAGCGCCTGGTATGCTGGAGTGGAAGCCTCCTCCGCCAATCGGCTGGTGACCAGACACTCCATTTCCCTGGTCTTCCCCCTCCCCCTTTCTTATCGGGACAAGATTCGCCAGATTAATGGGGTCAAGAACGTCTCCTACGGTAACTGGTTCGGCGCCTACTACATCGACAGGAAAAACTTTTTCGCCAATTTTGCCGTGGAACCCGAGTCCTACCTGAGTCTCTATCCCGAGTACCTGCTCACGGAAAGCCAAAAGACAGCATTCTATCGTGACCGAAAGTCGTGCGTTGTCGGCCGCAAGCTGGCGAGAAGATTCGGCTGGAAAATAGGTGATACCATCACCCTCACCGGAGGGCCCGACGGCATGTCCTCCTACTCCTGGACGGGGCCCAACTCCTTCTCCAGCTCCCTGCAGTCGCCCTCCAT
>CAYFXH010000006.1:40516-66953 GCA_964346905.1 uncultured Desulfobacteraceae bacterium
GGTGACCATCACCCTCACCGGAACCATTTTCCCGGGCAAATGGGACTTCGTCTTGCGCGGTATTTATCGGGGCCGGGACGATACCATCGACGAGAATCAATTCTTCCTTCACTGGGACTATATCAACGAGACCTTGAAAAAGACCATGCCTCGGAGGGCAGATCATGTGGGCTTCTATGTTATCGGCATAGCTGCGCCGGAGCTTGCTGCCGAGACAGCAGAGGCCATCGACAGAACTTTCAAGAACTCCAGGGCGGAAACGCTCACCGAAACGGAAAAGGCGTTTCAGCTGGGCTTCGTCTCCATGAGTGAGGCAATTCTCTCTGCCATCCGATTGGTCTCCTTCGTGGTAATCGTCATCATTCTGGTGGTGGTGGCCAACACCATGGTCATGTCCGTGCGAGAGCGCGCTGGCGAATATGCGGTGTTCAAGACACTTGGTTTCGGAAGTTTCTACCTTGCCGGTTTGATTCTCGGTGAATCGCTGCTGATCTCAGGATTGGGTGGTGCTGCCGGTATAGCTCTCACCTTTCCCGCGGCAAAAACTTTTGCTGCGGCTGTGGGCAACTGGTTTCCGGTTTTCAAGGTGGAAGCACTGACGGTCTATCTGGCTGTGGCAGCCGCCCTGGTGGTTGGCATTGTGGCTGCGGTTATTCCCATCTGGCGAGTTGTTACCGTGCGCGTGATTGAGGGCCTTGGGAGGATCGAATAGGTGGAGCTGCTTCTCTTTTACAGTTTTCGCAATCTCCTTACCCGGCGGCTCACCACCTTTCTCACTGCCTCCGGCATGGCTCTGGTGGTCTTCGTTTTCGCCTCAATTGTCATGCTGGCGGAAGGTCTACAAAAGACTTTAGTGGAGACCGGATCGTGGTCAAATGTCGTGGTACTCCGCCGTTCAGCGGGTTCCGAGATGCAAAGTGGAATTGACCGAGAGCAAGCAGCCATTGTGGAGACCCAGCCTGAAGTGGCCCTGGGTCCGGACGGCGGGAGACTTGTGGCCAAAGAGTTGGTGGTCCTCATAAATTTGCGCAAGCGAGACTCCGGCAGTCCTACTAATGTGGTTATCAGAGGGATTTCAGAGACTTCTCTTAAGCTGCGACCTCAGGTTAAACTTGCAGTGGGGCGGTTTCCAAGACCCGGTTCGTCCGAAATTATGGCCGGGCTCAGCGTGGCCAAGCGTTTCGAGAATGTGGGCCTCGGCAAAGTGCTCTCATTCGCCATGCAGACCTGGACTGTAGTGGGCATCTTTGACGCGGGCAACACAGGTTTCAGTTCTGAGATCTGGGGAGACGTGGATCAGTTCATGCAGGCGTTTGGAAGGCCCGTTTACTCCTCGGTCATTTTCAGGCTGCGGGATGACCTCCAATTCCAGAAAGTAAAAGAGCGCCTCCAGAGCGATCCGCGTCTCACTCTGGAGGCGAAGCGGGAGACCACTTACTATAAGGATCAGTCAAAGGCGCTGGCCAAATTCCTTCGCATTCTTGGTCTCTCCTTGACCTCTATCTTTTCCATCGGCGCCGTCATTGGTGCCATGATCACCATGTATGCTGCGGTGGCAAACCGCGTAGGGGAGATTGCCACCCTCCGCGCCCTGGGGTTCAGGCGGGGTACCATACTGGTCGCTTTTCTCCTGGAATCACTCTTCCTCGGCTTTGTCGGTGGGCTTGCAGGACTTTTTTTCGCTTCATTCCTCCAGCTGTTCACCGTTTCCACCACCAATTTTCAGACTTTTTCCGAACTGGCCTTCGGCTTCTCTCTCTCCCTTGAAATTGCGTATAAGGCCGTGACCTTCTCGCTGTTCATGGGGTTCGCCGGCGGAATTCTGCCCGCCTTCAGGGCGTCGAAACTCAACATCGTAGAGTCCCTGCGACAAGCATGAATCTCCCTGCTCGCCCACAGTCACTCCATTATCTTGCGCTCATAGTCCTCTTTGGCTTTTCTTGCTTCCCACATTTCTCGTTCTTCGTCCCTCTTTGCCTTGGTGAGGTCTTTCTGTTTCTTTGCAAGGCTTTTTTCGAAATTATCCGCTGAATATTTTTGTGCCGCGGGGACTTTTTCCGACACCAGCTTTGTCACTCTGGCTAGATCCCGTTGTATTTCTACTATGTCCAGTTCAAGCTCCGCCTTCTCTACTGAGGCCTTGCGGGTTTTTACCTCCTGGGCTTTCCAGGCAACACTCAGCTCGGCCGTAGTATAAGCTTCCTGTGACTTTTGCAGAGCGCTTTCGGCCCTGGTAAGCCGCTCTTTATCCTGAATCTCTTTTGCTGCTTTGACCTCGGCCTCTGCGGCTTTCAGATCTGATTTTTCGCTGCTGAGATTTTTTTTTACTGCTTTCAGTTCACCATTTGCCTTCTTTAGATCATCCTTAGCACCTGCGAGTTTTACCTGAGCAAAGAAAACCTCGAATTCACTGTCTTTGAGATCCTCCAATCCCTTCTGGGAGAGCTGTGCCAGGTCAGCGAGATCCACGGTATCCCCAAAAAATCCAGGGTGCACTAGGGCGGGAAACGTCACAAATAAGATAATTGTTATCAGCAGCTTCCGCATTCTAATCCTCCTTTGTATTGAAGTCACTCTGAAAATTCTACCAACACATCTGACGGGCTCAACCCCGCTTTGCCTGAGACATGGCCGCTCAAATTATTCTCTAAATAACCACTTTGCCATTCCAAAAATAGCCATGGTCTATAAAGCTGCTAACTATGGAAATTTTATCTAGCTAGTCTTGACACCCTCGAAAGCGGTTTATTTGGAGTCTAGCTTGAACTTCAGAACTAGAGGGGAAAATGAAAGTCTCGGGACGGCGGGTCCAGCCAATTGAGTACCTCTAATTTGTAAGCGTTACTGCCTGGTTCTAATCTCCCCACTAAAACATTGTGGACAACTTCTCCCTAAGCGTGCACCTCTCTTTGAATCAGACTTTCAATAACTGAACTTTGAGAAGTGCCCCTGATTGTGGTACTTGATGTGTGTAACAGAGGAAGCACAGAGGAAAAGGTTCCAGCGGATTTAAGGCTTTTGCTGACCAGAAACCCAAATTTCTAAGCCAAGACATACAAGGAGGTAGTGATATGATCGACCGGTTAGTGCAGTTCATTGACTTCAAAACACTGGCAACTCGGATTGTAGCATACTTGCCGAATTTCTTGGGTGCAGTGCTTTTGACCCTGCTCTTCTGGGCGCTGAGCAAGGTTGTGAAGAGAATGGCCACCACTGCTCTTGCAAAAACAAGGATCTCGGTGGAGGCGAGAGACCTCCTGGTCCGCTTTGCCAGATATACTGTTGCCGTGATTGCGGTCCTTACTGTAGCTGACCAGCTAGGAATCAATATAACCTCCCTGATTGCGGGAGTTGGTATTGCAGGCTTGGCATTGTCATTTGCCGCCCAAGATACCATTGCCAATGTGATTTCCGGCGTCGCCATCATAATTGACCGCCCGTTCAAACAAGGAGACTTGATTTCCATAGCGGACATGCGTGCATCCGTTACCGAGATTCGTCTTCGGACAACAGTGCTCACCACCCTCGACAATGAAACCGTGGTGGTTCCGAACAAGCAACTAGCTCAGGAGCGCGTAGTCAACTATACGCTGACACCAAGAATTCGGGTGTGCGTACCAGTGGGAATTGCATATAAGGAAGACATGCAGAGCGCCCGAGAGGTACTTTTGCAAACTGTCGAGGGAGATGACCGATTACTCGGCGATCCGCGACCCACAGTGTTAGTAAAGAATTTGGCTGATAGTAGCGTTAACTTGGAACTTCGCTTTTGGACAGAAGACTCAAATCTGAAGTTTCCCCTGCTGTGGGAGTACACCGAGAAGTGCAAACGCGCTTTGGACAACGCTGGTATCGAGATTCCCTTTCCACATTTACAGCTTTTTCTAGAAAACAACGAAGGCTTAAGACTCCTGGCCGCAAGAGATAGATGAAAACTTGAGGCAATAGGGCTCGATGTTGAGGTGTCGAGATCTCAATCCTATCTCCAGCTGTCGATATTTCGCCGCAACACCACATTCTTGATCGAATGGGAGCTAACCCGTCTTTCGATAATACTGCGTTGCCTCTGGAAGTCGTTCTTTGATTTTTCTTATCCTGGTTTCGTCCGATGGGTGGGTACTCAAGAATTCCGGTGGTGCCTGGCCACCTTTCATTTGTGACATCCTTTGCCAAAATTCCACGGCTTTATTAGGATCGTAGCCGGCCATGGCCATAAATATCAAACCAAGATGATCTGCCTCTGACTCTTGAGTACGGCTATAAGGCAGTAAAGCACCAACTTGAACTCCCACACCGAAGACTCTCATATAAAGTTCTCGGGTTTGAGCGGGCTGTTTGGCCAAGGCTGTAGACAGTGTCAGGCCCCCCATTTCAGCCAACAGAGCCTGACTCATTCTCTCGTCGCCATGCTTCGCCACCGCGTGGGCTATTTCATGGCCCATGATTGTAGCCAATCCTGACTCATCCTTTGCCACCGGTAAGATTCCCGTGTAAACCACCACCTTTCCACCTGGCATGGCCCAAGCGTTCACCTCTTCACCTTCAACAAGATTGAACTCCCAGGCGTAGCCAGCCAATTGATGTGATGAACCTCGCTGGGCAAAAAAGTCTTCCACCGCCCTTTGAATCCGAGTTCCGACCCGGTTCACCATTTGAGTCTGTCCCTGGTTGGTGCTCAGTTTATGCTCATTGAGGAATTTTTGGTATTCTTGAAAGCTCATGGAAAGCATGGTGGAGTCTGGAACCAAATCCAGTTGTTGTCTGCCGGTAATGGGAACAGTGCTGCACGCCGCCAAAACAAAGGCCGCAATTATCAGCACCCTTGCTTTCCATACTAAAGATCTCATAACCGCCTTCTCCTTAAAAAGATCTGCACTGCCCCCTCGAATCTTGCCTGCATCCGCTCAGCTATTTACTACAGCTCGTTATTCTAAATGGCCCTAGGCGTTGGCATCCGGGAGCTATGCTTTGATTTTAACGCTAATCCAGGCCACCATGCCAGGCTTGCTCAGTTCCCGGCGAGTGCAGCAGGCCTATTTTCCCCCAAAGCTCAGGAGGTAGTCCGCTAGATCTCTTAGCTCAGTATCCGATAATTCCCTGGTTATCTCAATCTTGCCTTCCATCATCTTCCGCCTGCCCAGATCTATTAAAGGCTCCGATTCGCCCTTTAAATACTGGACAAGCCGCTGCTGCTGTCCACGGTAAGCTTTGGAGATCTCTGGAAGCGACGGGCCAATGGATCTTCTGTCCGGTTTGTGGCAGACACCTTACACTTCAGAGAGTCAAAGGTGACATTAACAGCATCTTCCGCCCAAATCACCCTTTTCGACGAAAAAGGATTCAAAGCAACAAAAGTTAAAAAAGTAATAATGACGAATCTTTTCATACCTCGTCTCCCTCGATCAACAGGATTTTTTGAAGTTTAGTCTTTCGACTTAATCCGGTTGGCAGGGACACGGGCTTCTTTCAGACAACGATTCAGAAAGTAGCACGCCGATGGTCTTGCCTGCCATCAAGGATTTCGCAGATCCATACCATGTTAATGGTCTTGGTTCAAGGATTTACGATGATTTAGAGATCTTTGATCTTACGCGGGAAACGGTTCCGAAAAGTAATCCGGCTACAAGCCCTACACCCATTGAGGCAAGTATCATCAGTGCCCGGGGCAGCGAAAACTGCCAAAGCAAAAACTTAACGGTCACGATCTCTGCATTTTGCAAGGCAACCACTGCCACCAGCCCCAGCAATATCAATCCGAATATGAGTTTTAATTTCATTGAGTTTTCCCTTCGCTGGTGTGTATTGGCTTAGCAAACATACCAATCGCCTCCATCATCTCCAAGGGCTCAGATTCCCGCGATCATATTTGGTATCTGAGCCCCTGGAGGCCTCAGCGGGAAGAGTAGTTTACTCTACCACCTGAATTACCACCCGCCGATTGATTGCCCGGCCTTCGCGGGTGAGGTTGCTCACTTCCGGCATTGTCTCACCATAGCCAACGCTCTCCATACGCTCTCGGGCAATGCCTTTACCCATAAAGTAGTCGTATACCGCCTTGGCACGCCGTTCGGAAAGCGCCTGATTGTATGCCTCCGGTCCGGTCCAATCCGTATGACCTTCGAAAACAATCTGGGCATCCGGACTCTCGGTAAGCTTCTTCACGCTTTCATCCAACACTAAGGCCCACTCCGGCTTGATCTCATATTTGTCGAAATCAAAGTGGATGCCTCTCATGGTGATCACTGCTGGGGTGGCTGGCTCAGCCTTTGGAACCGGAAGCACCTGGAGGGGGGCCTCCTCTGAAACCTCAGCGTAAAACACCTCTCTAACGAAATTATCGAGAGCGACCGAGTCTGAAGACAGTTCGCGCCCATCAGCGTAAGTGCAGTTGCTGACCCCGCTGACTCTTTCCAGTGTCTGCCAGCCCTGTTCATCATCTGCAAAAGAGATGATGTCAAAACAGATGTTGGTATACTCTGCGGAGATGGTTTTGGCTGCTTTCAGGGGGTCCTTCCCTTGATTGACCCTGCCATCTGAGACAACAACGACGGCTGTCTTGCCGGTAAACCGGTTCATGATGTTGTCCAAATGCAGGATTGCCGATCCCAGGGGGGTCAAGTTGCCAAAGATCTTTCCTGACTCAGGAAGACCATTGATCGAGTTCTGAAAAGAGCTCCGATCATACTTCTCCGGTCCGATAAGGGTTTTGTCTGGAGCAAACACCTGAATTGCCCCATTGTAACCCAGTTCGGGGATACGCTCGTTCAGGGCCAGCAGAAGACGCTTGGCCAGAACAGCTTTTACTTCTTCTTCCTTGCTATGTTTTTCAAACATAGATCCCGACTGATCCACCAGAATAACAAAATTGGTGACTTTGGGGATCGTCTTTGCCTCGACTGGCACCATGCCAAAAACCAAGGTCACTGCCAAGACCAACGCCAATGAAACTATTTTCTCTGTTCTCTTCATCACGCTCTCCTTCTTCTCTGTCATTTCTTCTCCCATCATAAACTGAAATGCACCCCAACCTCGCCCTGAGACGGTTCATTTGGGCCAAGGCACCACCCGATCCCTCTCCTTCAGTTGGTCTCATCTAATGACGAGTACTAAAGCACGTGGTGATTAGGGGACCGTACGTGTTTGTAGTCCTTTAGCAACGGCTATGCCATGATGTAACCATTTGATATTAATAGATTAAAATTTTTACAACAATAAAATCGGAACCTCCAGTACCGCTTTTTCCCGTGAGAGTTCCGCCATAAATCCATCGATTAGCAAATCAAAGAGGCCAACTAGATGCAATAAGCAAGGTACGTTGAGAAAGAGAACACCGGGTACCGAAAACCGACAAATGAGAACTGACAGTTCCGATCTTTTCCTGAAAAAGTTACCCGTCCTGACAAGGTGAAACCATTCATCAGCCAGGATGCTGAAGACCCGGTTCAGTTGCATTAAAAGAGACCGGCCAAAGACGGTTCGAAAGAATTTTTTTGTCGATAAACGGGATAATTGTGCTATTGATAGCAGCGTAGAGCAGAATGGAGAGATCACCTTAAGTGAAGGGGCTTGCATTGATAAAAAAGCTATTCATGCCGGCACGTGCTTTGTTTGATCGGGTTCAGAGCTGGGTTCAGAAGATAAGAGGTGGCAAGAAAATTACCAGTAAGGAGGAGGTGCGGCCAGAGGACGCGCCCGTGCTTTTAGCTGACCTCCCGTCGTGGGATGACCTGCACCAACATCTCCTGACCTTTCCTGAGCGGTATCGGGAACTTTTTCTCCCCAAGCCTCTGGAAAATCTAAAACTCTTTGTCGGCCGAGAGTCCGAGCATCAGGTTTTCAAAAAAGTAATAAAGAGTTGGCGCCAACGCCGTACGGTGATGGTGGCAGTGGTCGGCGCAGATGGGAGTGGCAAGACCACCTTCCTCAACCGGCTGGAAGAAGACCTTTCTGCCTCTGACAAAGTCGCTCGGATTTCCATCGATAAAAGAGTTCGCTCTGAAGAGGACCTCATAGGTCTCCTCACCAAAGGTTTCGGGATCAACACAGACTGCCAGACCGTCGACGAACTCGCCAGTCGTCTTGCCAAGCTACCCAGGCGTGTCGTCCTCGTAGACAACGGGCACAACTTAATGCTCCGGGTCATTGGGGCAACAAAGGTGGTCAAGGGTTTCCTGGCTATTCTCCTGGCCACCCGAGGCCGTTTGCTCTGGGTAGTGAGCTTTAAGGACCATGCTTGGCGAAGACTAGACTACCAGTACGGCCTGGCAAGCTCCTTCACCAACCTCATTCGGATTCCGTACTTCAGTGAAGAGGAGATGAGAGCAGCCCTCAGTTTGCGTCTTGACGCATCGGGGCTGATCTTGGCAGGCACAGGTGATCCTGCGCCAACCGCTGATGGAGATTATACCTTAGCTGAGGATATGACCGAGAAGAAGACGGCTCTGGATCGTTTTGGCTCAGAACTCTTCTCCCTCTCCCGGGGTAACATGTTCGCCACATTATTCTACTGGGGCCTGTCCACACAGTATGACGAGGCGGTTCGGGGAGTGAAGGTTCAACCGTTCAAGAGTGTGGACCACTCGTTGCTGCGAGAACTCGCAGACATTTACCAGTTCACCCTCGCCGAGCTCCTTGTCCATGGCGGACTTACCCCGGAGGAACACGGGGAGCTCTTTCAATGCGATCAACTGGAAAGTCGCCTTATTTTGGACTACCTCATCCAGCAACGTCTGGTTTTGAAAGCAGCACCAACAGGAGGTGACATCCAAGATATCTATCGGGTCGATCCAATATTTTACACTCTGGTGTCTTCAACCCTGGAGTCAGCCCACATACTGTACTGAGATATGGGAGGTAGTCTCATGGAAAAGGGAGCCCTGAAGGAATTAATAGACCTGCTATCTTTCGCCAAACTCTCACATATTGCGGTGGTAGTGGTCGCAACCTGGGTAACAGTCAAGCTGCTCAAACTTCTTATCGATAGGCTAGTAACAAGGTTACCACGTTATCGACTGCAAATTTCAGGGTTTTTTCCAATCCTGCGCATAGCGGTCTGGGTTATTTCTCTGGGGTTCATTGTCTTTGTCATACTGAGCCCGTCAAAAAACGTAGTTCTTGCGGTGAGCGCCTCTGCCGGACTCGCTGTCGGACTGGCAGCACAGGACGTCCTACGCAATGTGTTCGCCGGCACCCTGAGGCTTTTTGATCGCTCTTATCGGGTGGGAGACATGGTTCAGATAGGCGAACACTACGGTGAAGTTATAAACGTGGATATCAAGGCAACCCGGCTGCGTACATTCAAAGGCACAGAGGTGACCATCCCCAGTATTGAGGTGATGAAACAGGCGGTGGTCAACTCAAATGTAGGCGAAATCACCGAGATGATTCTGGTGGAGTTCGACCTCCCCGCTACAATTGATGTGCAAGAAGTGAAAAGACTTGCCAGGGAGGCGGCCGTGAGTTCACCCTATACGTACCTCAAGAAGCCGGTCTCTGTTGTGGTAAAGGACCGCTTTGAGCGTACTTTTCTCACTCACTTTACCGTCAAGGCTTACGTTGTTGACATTCGTCTCGAGCGTTTACTTGCAAGTGACATCATTGAGAGGATTAAGAAAGAAGTGGTCTCCAGAGGGCTGTTGAGGGAGAGTACGGTGCTTGGCTTGCTTTCCCCTCAGAACGCTTGAAGCTGGTCGGGGAAAATCTGTCCCCATCGATCACCTGGAAGATTTTGGCGTCCGGGGTACAGGTCGCTGAACGGTAACAGATTTTTTCTCAACCTCATACGTCAGGACAACCATCCAATCCGAGTAGGTGGAATCGATGGTCTTAAGCGATTCCACCACCTCCCGCTTGAAACTTGCCTCCAAAGGACCACCCTGCCCCGGCCAGATACGAAATTTTACCCGGAGAAATTCTTTGCTAGAACTGGTCTGATATCGGCCCTCGATTGTTGGAGGAGTTATCAGAATGCCAGGAAATTGCTCGTAAGTAGCCTCAACTATCAATCTCACTCGATCCTCAATCTCTTTTGCTTTAATCCTATCCCCAAGAAGATTGATATCCGCTATGGCCCGGACATAACCACGTTCGTACTTGACCACATTGGTTATAGTTCTATTGGGAATAAAAACCTCTGCACCCATGAAATTGATCAACACCGTGAACCGAATTCCTATTTTTTGAACGATACCGGTCTGGCCGGCAATTTCCACCATATCGCCTACGTCGAACAGGTCCGAAAACACCACCGTGAGACCGGTCACCACATCCTGGACCAGTCCCTGGGAGCCGAATCCCACTGCCAGACCGATAATGGTAGCACTGGCAAAATATGCAGTCAGAGATATACCAAACTCCTTCAGCACCATGCCAACGGCGATGAAGTACATGGCGAACACAGCGATGCTCACAGAAAGGCTAGTAACGGTTCTGGCCTTAGAAAACGTGGAACTCACTTGAGAGGCCATTACCCGTTGCCCCAAGCGACGGATCAGGAGTACCAGCACATGTGCTCCTCCGGCGATGGCAAGGATCACGATGATACGCAGGACTGCGTGGCTTTGCGGAAGTACGGAACCCATTAGGCCTCTTTTGCCAGCCTTACATCAAAAGCTGGGGCTTGAATCAAATGAATATCTGAGGATGTGGATGCAATCTCAACCAGGCCTTCGCTCTTTTCAAATTCCTCGAGGATGGAGCTGAAGATTCTATTCTTAATAGCACGCCGTTCCTTGTAGTCAACCACATATCGAATAGTGAATTCCACCCAACTTTCGTTGGCGATGATAGTTATTGCCGGTTCTACCTTTGCAGCCTCGATCATATATTTGTCCACGATCTTTTCCCATGCCTTCTTCGCATAGATGGCATACTCTCCCACCACGTCCTTGACCAAACGCTGCAATACGTCTCTCGCCACTTGCATGTCACTGCCATATTTCACCGGCACAACAATCTCATCCCACACAAAAGGAAAGTCACTGGTATAGTTGAACACCGGCTCTTTAAAGATAAAGCTATTTGCTACCCGCACGATGCGTCCGTTATATAGGTCCGCTTTCACCCATTCTCCACATTCCATAACTGTGGTGCGCAGCATACCGATGTCGATGACGTCCCCTTTGATTCCCCCCATTTGGATACGGTCACCGGTCTTGTAGAAGTGGCCGAAGGATACAGCGACCCAGCCAGCAATGCTCGTGATCACTTCTTGCAGGGCGAAGGCAATCCCAGCACCTGCCACACCGAAAGCGACTGCTAACCTTCCAAGTCGATCACTGAAGATAACAGCAATGAGCACAATTCCAGATACGTACCCTATACTACTAATAAATTTTCGTGCACGGTAGCGCGTATCAGGATCCTTGATGTAAGCAGTTAGTGAGCGTTGCAAAAACCGCACGATTAAAACAATGATTATCATTCCCACTGCGGCACCAACCAACTTAGCAACAGTTGGATTAGAAAGCCATTGTTTCACCAAAGTTTCCATACTCTACTCCTAGTCTTGGGATGTTGGATAGAGGCTGAATGTATGGCAGAGCCAGCAGAGAAAAAAGGCCCTGGATCATTACGTATCTGTTGACAACAGCCCCTCTGACCTGGCGATTTGCGTCCATGCCTCTTCTGCGGTTTCAACGTATTGAAAGAGTTCGAGATCCTTTGGGGAAATGGTACCTTCGTCAACCAAGATCTCGAACCCAATGATCCGTTGCCAGAATTCTTCCCCGAAAAGAATGATGGGTATTGCCTTCACCTTACCAGTCTGAACGAGAGTCAGAATCTCAAAAAGCTCGTCCAGGGTGCCGAAGCCCCCAGGAAATACTACAAGTGCCCTGGCGCGGATGAGAAAGTGCATCTTACGAACTGCAAAATAGTGAAATTGAAAGCTCAACTCCGGGGTGATATAGGGATTGGGCGCCTGTTCATGGGGAAGGACAATGTTCAGACCAATGCTCTTTGCTCCAGCTTCGTGGGCGCCGCGGTTTGCGGCCTCCATTATACCCGGGCCCCCTCCGGTGGTAACCACGTGGGTAAGTTTGTCGGAGCTTTGACAGTTCGACGAGATCAGTCGGGCCAGCTTTCTGGCCTCATCATAATATCTACTGTTCTCCACGGTCCGCTGCGCTTTTTCCAGTTTTATGGCCAACTCAGGATCAGCTGGATTTCTGCGTACTTCAGCCTGGAGAGACTCTAACCGCGCAGCCGCGGATTCGGGGTCTTGGATCCTCGAACCACCAAAGATCACAACGGTTGATTCGATGTTCTGCTCATGCTGAATCACTTCCGGCTTCAAGAGTTCAAGCTGAAGTCTGACCGGCCGCAATTCATCGCGCAGGAGGAAATCATGGTCCTGATAGGCCAGCCTGTATGATGGAGAAACGGTTTGCGGTAATTCTACATACAGCTTGGCTGCCTGGGCGTCTTCATGGGCAGTGGGGAAAGGGCAAGCTTTGGTGCGTTGGGACCTCATGTTCAAACCCTCCTCGGTTCTCTCCGGTGTGCTGCACAGGAACCTTAGATGGACGCTATCAACAACACCCCGGTTCAGATACACCTCTTGAGAAGTTGTGGTCTAATTTTTCGGCTCGGAAGACCTGCTGTCACTCTGGTTCTACGAAACTGACTTCGACACTGGTCCGGATCTGGCCGGTCTCCCACGCCCTCGTACTCGAATATTGAGGATTTCCACCATCAGAGAGAAGGCCATGGCGAAGTAGATGTATCCCTTGGCCATATCTTTGCCGAGACCCTCAACTACGAGCACAACGCCGACGAGCAGGAGAAATGACAGGGCCAGCATTTTAAAAGTGGGGTGCCGTTCAATAAAGTCGCTGATTACATTGACAAAAATAAACATGGTAGCTACCGCGGCAACGATTGCCAACACCATGATAACAACCTCTTTTACCATACCAACGGCCGTGATCACGGAATCCAGCGAAAACACAATATCGATGAGCATAATCTGGAAAATTGCCCCATGAAAGGAGGCAGCGGCACGCTTGGGATCAGCGTGTTTGTCCTCCCCCTCCAGCTTGTCATGAATTTCGTGGGTGGATTTACCAATGAGAAAAAGCCCTCCTGCGAGCAAGATCAGGTCGCGGCCGGAAAAAGCGTGCCCGAATACCTGAAATAATGGTTGCTTCAGTCGCATGATCCAGGTGATAGTCAGAAGCAAGAGAATCCGTGTGATCATGGCGACAAAGAGTCCCAACCGACGAGCTTTTGCCTGTTTGGCAGGGTCGAGTTTCTCTGTAAGAATCACAATGAAGACGATGTTGTCGATACCCAGTACGATCTCGAGCATTGTGAGTGTGAGCAGAGCGACAATATTCTCGAAGGTTAGCAATTCCACCATGAGGACAAACCTCCTCTTCTCTTTTGTGTTGCGGGTAACGTCTTAGAACACAATTCTTCGGGAAGGATTTTCTCTTAGTTGGTTTTTGTAAAACTTGCGAACTTCTTCTTTATGGCCTTGGCCTCGATGTAGATCTTGGTTGCTGAGGGGACGGCTTCTTTCACCCGCGATTCAATCCTGTCGATGGCAGCTTCCACCTCATCAGTCGAGAGGTCGTCGACAAACTCCACATCGATGTTTACCAGAATATCATCCGGCCCCAGGTGCATTGTCAGAAGACTGCCGCATTGGCTGATTTCAGGCATACTACATATGGTCTGATGTATCTTTTCACGATCCCGCCTGCCGGCACTTTCCCCAATGAGCAGTTCCTTGGTTTCCCGAGCCAAGAAAAGAGCGAGCACTAAAAGGACCACTCCGATGAGAATACTCGCAATGGCATCGAAAATGGACATTTTGGTCGTATAAGCCAGGGTGATACCTACCGCCGCGATTAGCAACCCAACAAGGGCAGCACTATCTTCAAAAAGAACTACCATAATAGTTGGATTCTTAGACCTAACAGCCATATCCATCAGGCTGCTGTAGCCCTTGCCTTCTCTAATGCTCCTTGCTTCTGAAAATGCAATCCACCAGGGATAGGCCTCGAAGACCATCGCCAAACCTAGGACAACGAGAGAAAGAAAAAGCGACTTGACCGGTTCAGGATGCAGCAACTTATTGATCCCTTCATAAATGGATAGTGCAGCGCCGACAAAAAAGATGGAGACTGCAACCACGAAAGCCCAGAAATAGAGTTCTTTGCCGTAGCCGAAGGGATGTTTCTCATCGGGAGGTTTTCCTGATCTGGCGTGCCCAATGAGTAACATGATCTGATTGCCGCTGTCAGCCGCACTGTGGAAACCTTCGGCCAGCATGGCGGCGCTGCCCGAGATAGATGCCACTATAAATTTCATAACCGCTATGGCAGAGTTGCCGATGAGAGCTGCATAGATGACTTTTTTATCAGAGTGTTTTCTCATGTGAGTTTCCTAAACTGATTGCGATCCAGCCAACGCGATACCCATAGAGCATCGGGGTGCTGTTTTCTTGAATTGAGAGGCACGGTTCGTTTCTGCGTTGTTGGTCCTGGTGACAGAGCTTTGCCACCAGCCCAACCAGCCTCCGGTACGAATTCTCATTTGCAAGATCTGGCCCCAGTGCGATGGACAGCAGCTTGCGCTACATCCCGACAATGCGTATCAAAAATCTTTGGCAACACGAAAGCCGACGGCATGGCTGCGGAAGTCCGGGACTTCCCAGCGACGGTAGGCCGAACGAATCATTCTAGCGCTGCTGAACCACGAACCGCCACGCAATACGCTGAGTGCACCGAAAGAAGGCCCCTTCGGGTCAGTGACATTGCCCTTGGGGTACTTCCTGCTGTACCAATCAAGGCTCCATTCCCAGACGTTGCCGTGCATTTCATGTAAACCCCAGGGATTCGGTGGGAGGGTTCCCGTTCTAACGGTCCTTTCCCTATATGTGCCCTGAGGACAATTTGGCATTGGCGAGCTCCCGTTGAAATTTGCCTGGTCCGTGGTGATACAGTTTCCGGTATAAAACGGGGTGCTGGTGCTTGCCCGGCAAGCGTATTCCCATTCGGCTTCGGTGGGAAGGCGATATTTGTTTGTCCTCTCAATCTGGTTGAGTTTCTTTATGAAGTTTTGGGCCTCGTTCCAGGAGACCGTCTCAACTGGACAGTCCTCGCCGCAGTCCTTGAATTGCGAGGGATTGTAACCCATAACCTTCTTCCATTGTCCCTGGGTTACTTCGGTGGTCTGGAGGTAGAAGGGTTTGGTAATGGTGACTCTATGTTGTCTCTCGTCAGGTTCCCGCTTGGGCTCATCTAACGGACTCCCCATCATGAAGGATCCTGCTGGAATCAGAACGAGTTTCATACCGACAGAGTTGGTTATGGTAACGGTGGAAGCCGAGGAATAGAACTCATCTAAAACCATTCCGCTAACCAAGAGAGCTACCAAAGCACATACCATCTTCACCCTGTTTAGCTTTCTCCTCATCCTCCTCCCCATATGGCTCCTGCCACCCACCCACCGGCCTGGCTCGGTGGAGCTCATGTATCTTACAGTATTTGCCTGGTGCGGGAGAAATTCGCTGGCAAGAGATTACAAGAAGAACAAACCGAGTGCAACAACAATGCTCCCACAAATCCGGTATACAGACCGGATTAAGACAGGAGCAGCATCGTTTAGTGTGGGAAAACAATAGGGCTTTTGCACGAACCCTAACCATATGGCTTGGCAGTCTAGATCAAAAGCTCCACGCGTGGCTTACCGTCCTTATCGCGGTCAAGCTCAGGGTTGCAGACCAAAAGACGGTCCGGAGCGATCCCATGTTGTTGCACCAGATATTCCTTGATGGCGAGGGCACGTTGTCGCACCAGTTCCTGTAATTTCTCGTCTGAAAGAGGCTGCGTATCCAGTTCCACCGGCTTCTCCGCTTTGATGCCACTTGTTTCTTTTTCACCGGGGGCGGCCTGCTCAGGCTCTTTCTGCAAAGTTTCAAAACCCGTACCCAGAAGAGCCTCGTAGTCTGATCCGGCAGCTAGGCCGCAGAGCCTGATGTGAAGCTGAGGTCGAGTCTTCATCAACTCCGCTACCCGCTCGAGGTAAGGTAAGGCTGTATCGGGAATCGTCTCCGAGCCAGAATCGAAAAATACCGGGTCCAAACGCACAGCGGTAATCTTTTTACCGGCCACTATGCCCAGCTCAACAACTGTCATCATGGTGCCGTAGGGCTGGAAGATGTATTTCAGGTAGCTCACCGCAGCCTTGGTCATGCCCTTGACTAAGGCCTGATTAAAAGCATCAGTGAAGCTAAACTTGGGGTCTGCAATGTCACCCGTAATGGGTACATCCAGCCTGATTTTGTTTTTACTATCCTTTAGCACGGCCAGAGCGGTAGGCAGGGGAACCTTGAGCTGCCGTTCGAATCGATCCATAATCTTGGCGTCAGCCGGGACGACCTCGGCATTGCTAATTGTGAATCTACTTTTTCCCTGAAGGTCTCCCTGAAGACTTCGAAGCTCAATGTCTGCATCCAAATGCCCGCTTTTCACCTTGTAGCCGATCAGTTCGAGCACGTAAGGAGATAAAGCTGGCAGGTCTGCATCATCAATCTTGGCAGCAAGATCGAAGCCTAGACGCTGGGTAAACGGTATTATCTTTCCCTGAATTGACACACCCGTATACTCGTCGATTTTGCCAACCAGGTTCACAGTGCTGGACTGCTCGGGCTTGCCGCTGTCCAGTCCAGTCAGGCTCGCCTCACTGATCATAACCCTGATTTTAAAGGGTGGCGACACCTTCCTGTCTTCCATACGGAACAAGCCTCGATCAGCAATGCGCGCCTGGGCGATTTTGACAGTAACGGGTTGTTGGCTTCTAGCTGTCTCGCTCCTTTTACGTTCTCTGACCGGCAGAAACAGCCCAGCAATCGGCTGCCATTTACCCTGGGAGTCGCGGCGAAGCAATGAACTGATTCCTGATAGCTCTACTGACTCAATGGAAAGCTCCCCCGCTTCTGCCAGCTCGACATCTTTGAGTGTTACTCCGGAAGCGCTGAGCAAAGAAGAGTCCTCGTCTGGCTGTTGCGTATCTTGCAACCCCTGAATTAAAAGCAGCTTTTCAACGTATACCTCTGGCACCTTGATTTGCTTTGGACCTTGGATGGAGAGGTTTTTAAGGTTAAGCTCGCTCATGCCCGCCAATCTCAACTTGCGCCTCATGTCATCCATAGTTACCTGACGCAGTTCCAAATCACCAGCTGCCTGCAGCAAACCTGGCTGATTCTCCTTGCCATAGTCCACCTGGCCCGCCCAGAAAAACTCGCCCACGTGCAAGTCCAACTCCTCCTCCAGGGAGCGAACGGCTAAGTCGGTACCCGTTAATCTTCCCTGAGCAGTTATATCAGATGACAGTAATCTAATGGTGCCATTCCACTCCAGGTTTCGGCCCGCCGTATCGACACCTTTCCCCGGAGCTTTCATCTGATTGAGGGATATAGTTCCTTGCTGCACGATACTTACGTTTGCATTCTCTTCCTTTTTGACACTCAGCCGACTGTTAATGCTGAGCTCACCCTGCAATCCCTGTAGATACGGTGCTGCCAGCTCCGCAATATCAGGCAGCGAGACACCTACTAACTGCAGACTCCCGCTAACGCTTGGCTGGGCGGCAAAGGGAAAGAAGTTTGCTTGTACTTTCAAAGGTGCCTCGTTGATTTTTCCCTCTAAATCCAGACGGGCTGCTTGCTCTTTTTCCCAACTTCTCAGCCTGCTCATGGTGGCCTTCTCTAGGGTCAGCTTCAATTTCATCACGCCCAGCACGTGCTCAACTCGGCTGTTACGTATTTCAATTTGGTTCAGACTAAATCCCCAGCTTGATTCCCTTGGCTCCTCAGCAACTGTTTTCGCCGCCACCAAAGCCAGACCACCAATTCGCCAGTGCCCCTTCTCATCATGATCGATAATTACGGTGGTGTTATTAATGCTGAGCTTCTCTATATGAGCCCTTCTGTTGAACAAGGGCCGATAGTGGATTCGCATCCTGGCTTCTGGGACGTGAAGCACTTGGGAGTCAGCTATATTTGCCTGTAAATTACGCAACACCAGGGTGCCATTAAAAGGGTTGAAGTCCACATCCTCTATCCTGGCAACAGCAAGCCCGTGGGACATCAACCACTGCTCGGCAGCGTATTCGATTCCGTATGGCAGGGCTGTGAGTATTGCCGCCGCCAAAAGTGGGATCGTGATGAACACAAGCCAGTACCAGTTGCGCCGAACATTTTGTCGGATCACCTTTATTTTGGGGGCTTTTTGCTCTTCCATATGTGTTTCCAAAGCACTCACTTACAGGGGCCGTAGCCGCTGTTTCGTTGAAATGCCAAATCAAGGAGAATCATTCTAACCTGTTTTTTGTCTTGCAGTATCAAATGTATCCTAGACTGAGAGACCGAGCGAATATACATAATGTTAAGGACAAAAACAAGCCATATAGAGCAATTTCACCAAAAAGAAAAAAATCAAAAACATTTAGGTGGAAGCATTGTCTCCGAGACGGTCATAAGATCAAACAGAAGGAAGTATCAATGGTGTGGAAATAGGAAGATAAGAGCTGCCTTATTTTTCTTGTTTTTCTTGCAACTGAAGCTTTTCTCTCGCCGGCTCGCGAAGTTCAGCTCGAACTTTGGGTAAACCCTCTGGATAATTTTGCCGAATAAACTCAATGAGTTTTTCCCTGACTTCACAACGCAACCCCCAGGCACTGGAGGCATCTGCAGCGCTCATAAGCGCCCGCAACTCCACGGTTCGCTCTGTTGCATTGGTTACCTGCAGGACGCAGACTTGTCTATCCCACAGGGGGGAGTTTTCCAAGATGCGTCTCAGCTCTGCCCGCACTGCCTCGGTTGGCACGGTGTAATCGACATAGAGAAACACTGTGCCCAGAATGTCAGCTGAGATTCGCGTCCAATTCTGGAAAGGTTTTTCGAGAAAGTAGGTAATTGGTACGATTAAGCGCCTGAGATCCCAAATCTTCACCACAACATAGGTCAAGGTTATTTCTTCTATACGGCCCCACTCATTTTCGACGATCACAACGTCATCAATCCGTATGGGTTGGGTAATGGCCATCTGAATTCCGGCAAATAGAGTAGCTATGGATTTCTGTGCAGCGATGCCGATGATAATCCCTACAATACCTGCCGAGGCCAAAAGGGTTGCGCCTAGTTGCCGAACCTTCTCGAAGGTCATCAGAGCTGTTGCTAAGGCCAATATCCCCACAACGACAATCACGACCTTCTTCAAAATTTGGATCTGTGTGTGAATTCGTCTGGCCTCGAGATTGTCTCTCACGTCGATGTCGTATTGACTCATCATGAGATCTTCCAGGACGTACGTTAGTTTGATCACCAACCATGCCACTGAGATGATCAAGAGTAAGCTCAGAGTCTGCTTGGAAAAAAGCAGAATGCGTGGGGACAAATCTATGATCGGGAGCACTAAACGGGCGGCCACAAGTGGAATAATTATCCGCGCAGGCCGACGGCAGTGTTTCACCAGAGAATCGTCCAGAGTCGCATCAGTGCGTCTGGCCATGCGGTCTAAGACTTTAAACAGAACATAATGGACAGCAATAGCTATGAGTACGGTTACGGCCATAATGGAGATTGGCAAACCGAATGCTTCCCAATTCTGCAAAGATTCCTTCATCCTGTTTTAACCTCTTACGATTTGGGATGTTTGGTTTCGAGTATTCTTTAATGGACGACCCAAACTGCCATTCCACCACTGTCCTGGAGGACTTTAGTGGTAATGCTACCCATGAAAAACTCCTTCACACCTGAGCGGCCCCGCCTTCCGAGGACTATGGTTCCAAAGTTATTACTCCGAGCTTCTTTGAGAATATCGCTGGCAGCATCCCGGCTTCCGTCAACAACCTTGGTCCTGAACTGAGCCTCAGGGATGCCCGCTTCCAGAAGCATTTCTTGCGCCTTTCTCATATACGGAGCGATCTGCTCTCCCGCTTTGTTTTTCCAAAGCTCTTCGAGATCCGGCGCCGCCTGTATCACCTCCTGAGGCAAGAAACGTCGCAGCTGCCGCTTGGAATGAAAAAGGGTCACCTGACAGTCGGTTCCGGAAAGCATGAAACCGGCATGATCCACAGCCCTGAGAGCGTTTTCTGAGCTGTCCATGGCGATGAGCACCTTTTTTGCCTTGACCGCACCTTCCACTATCCATACCGGACAGACACGGCAATACTCCAGTATTTTGGTCGCTACTTCTCCTGAGAAAAAGGCCTCCAGCCTACTTCTTCCTTTGGTGGTAATGAGCACTCCGTCTGCCTGCTCGGCCTCTGCAAAGCTGCATATATCTCGAGCTGTGCCAACCTTTTTTTTCCGATGAACTGCCTTGACGCGCTCGTCCTGAAAACCCTTCTTCAGGAGAGTGGTCCTCGCCTCCGCCAGAATTCGCTCGGCCATCTGGACGCTCTTCTTTTCAATACTCAGCAACTTTAGCTTGGTCTCACGATCATCTGTAATAAGGATCTGCGGCAAGGTAGGCAATATATACAATAGAGCTACTTCCAAATTGTGCTTTGGACCGTACATCAGGCTCAGGTAGTCCAACGACTTCAATGCATCTTCGGAACCATCTACAGCCACGACAATCATTTTTGTTAACTCGGCCATTGAACTCTCCCTTTTACCCATTGCATAACAGCTTAATGCACCAAGTAAACGACACCGTACAACGGTACAATAAGAACTACATGCATCTATGAGAGGTCCTTACTGCTTTCTTTTTTGGCTAAAGGCTGCTCTTTTTTGAAAATCCAGGCAGACAACAAACCGGCTACTAATCCCAGGATAAAGGTCCCCAACAAAACAAATGATCTCGATGCCTGTGTACCCCAAAAGAGAAAGCGCACCTCCACTACCTGGGCATTCTGGATAACAAAAATGACAAACAGTAATGCAAACACCAGTAGAATTATACGTTTCGGGGTCATTTTTACCTCCTACCATTGACAAGGGTGATTATTTCACGACGTGGTTTACAGGCTGACTGTAGCCACTCCGATGGCAATATATGTTCTGACAAAATGTCATGGCCGCAAGATTATGGACCGCATGTTCGATCCTAATCTAGCACTGATGCCATCCCAGCCCTTGCTAGCTCGAGGCGGGCAACTGGACATTACTTGACAGGGCGATATGCAGCGGTCGTCGCTCATCATGGGCCACGTAGTTGGTAGTAGTCGGGAAAGCGAACTCAATACCCTCTTTCTCGAACTCTCGCATGATGCGCAAATTGACCCTTTCGCTGAAGCTTACGAAGGCCCAGTAATCCGGTGGATGGTACCAGTAGATCATCATGATATTCAAGGAGGCGTCGTTGAACTCATTGAAATACACCCTGGGCGGGAAATCCGGGTCCATGCCTTCGTGGTTGTGGAGAACCTCTCGGATAATGTTGACGGCCCTCTCAACCTTTTCCAGCGGGGTATCATAGGTGATGGTTATGTTAGTAAGCCTCCGTATGTGAGGCCGGCGGCCAATATTCTCAATATTGGCGCTGGCCATCTTCTCGTTTGGAACCGTAACCAGGTGACCGGTGAGGGTGCGGACCCTGGTGGAGCGAAAGCCGATTTCTTCCACCACACCATCGTTCCCCTCAACTACTACCCGTTGACCAACTCTGAAAGGTTTGTCCAGCATGATCACTATGCTTCCGAAGAAATTCTTCAGCGTATCCTGTGAAGCCAGAGCTATTGCCAGACCGCCAATGCCAAGACCAGCCAACAGGGCACTCATAGGTTTCCCTGAGATAGCCCGAAGGAGATAGATGGCGCCAACCGCGATGACAATGACGCGGGCAAAAATCCGTATCATTTGGACGAACGTCCGGTCTACAGGGGTGTCCTCTCTTTCGGCGAACTTTGTCAGTTCGTACTCGAGTACGTCCAGGAGACCATAAATAAACAGGATTACGGCTAAAGTGCCAAGTACATCCATGACACCATCGGCAATCCGAGCTGCTCCCGGGGGTAACTGCAGAATCTCTCTGGCGGCGAAAACCACCACCATTGCCAGCAGTAAACGTATGGGCCAGATTGAAGCCTCAATTACCAGACGTAGCCGTACCTGTTCTTCTGACTCCCTGAGAGCGACGGTAATGCTGGATAGGAATCTGCCGAGCAACCGCGCAATCAGGTAGACTACGACAATGACAACTGCGACAAGCAGATAGCGCCACCAAGAATACTTCCAGAGCCAAGCAGGTAAGATGGCTTTTTGACTGTAGATAAAGACCGCAGCAACTCCAATGAGTGCGGCAATTCGCAAAATGCTTTTCAACCTGGCAGCTGTTTGTTCCGGAATTGCCTCCTGGACATGGGTAGGCAGGGTGAGACGAAGCCGGTCAAGAAGCGCCACCAACTGAAAAAGCAAGGCGATGACAGCCAAGGCTAGCAGCAGTGTCTCCACAGCATGGAGTATTTTCTGTAGCTGTCCGGGGAGCACGAGAAATGCCTCTGCCAACCGCAGCAGCAAAGCAGCTATACCTAAACGCAGTGGTGGAAGTAAAAATGACAAATTCCAGACTTCCGGGTCGAGCCCTCTTTTTTCGATGGAGGTTTGCACCCGACGGTTAACTGATCGCCAGAGAATCTCCAGCAGGAAGAAACCCACCAGGAGAACCGTCAAGGAGGCGAGGAACCGCCAGAGCTCGTTACCCGCCCACACCTGATGGATCAGTGTATTTACCTGTTTAAAAACGTTCTGCCACGTATTCATATCTGAGATCCTCCCTTGTGAAGTCAAAAATTTAGCTCATAGCCGAGCCCTAAAATATAGAGGGTATCGGAGCTTTTGATTCCCGGCTGTGGGTCACTTCTGAAGCTGTAGTCAACCTGGAAATTCAGAAAGAAGTTTCGCACAAGCGCAAGCCGTACCCCCTGCTCCGAGCGAATGTAGACACCTTCAGACTCCGTTATTCCATAGTAACCTTCATGCCTGTGGAAAACCTTGATTCGCGCGGGAAGTAGATCATGGTTAAAACCCACCGACCACCTGCCAGACAAGTAGCTTCTGTCATCGGCCTCCTTGTAATTTTCGTTGAAATAAGACGGGCCAAGCTCCACAAATAGTTTAGTTCGTTCAGTTTCCAAAAATTGATAGCCCAGGCCCGCGCCCGCGGTTGTCCGCAAATCAAGGTCTTGAAATGCATCGTGCTCAAAGAGAGTCTGCAGGTAGGTGTAGATCTTTTTCGTCACGAAGAAATCATACTTCATACTGCCGAGCCAATTTCGTTTATCCACTTCATTATTGCTTTCACCCCAATTAAACTTTCCCTCAAAGGTAAGGCGCTGTCGTTTGGATCGCACTTGAAACGCGGCTGATGAATTGAACGTTTTCGTCCTGGTGTTGCCTGTGGCAACGCTGCCGCCAGCGCTAACCAGTGCCCTGTATTTTACCGCAGGAGGGGGTGGGGAAGGGTTTATGGCCTTCAGGTCACTAATAGGCAGTTCTGACGATTCTTCGATTATCTCGCCCACAAGTTTAATGTTGCCCCGGCTGGGACAGGTGGCTGTGCCAATTACAACCTCATTTGTTTTGAGTACGAAGGTCATTTCTTTATCGGAGGAAAGACAAACCACCTCCTCCCATTTCACTTCAATCTTTTCGGCGTAACTAGCTTTCAAGACGATGATTTCACCCTCCATTTTAACGATCTCGCCGCTTATCCGGTCACCATTGGCGAGCTGGACCTCATCCGCCATGGAAGACGGTATTCTGCAGGCAGAAATTCCCAGAAAAATGAGGATGGCGATTGTAATGCGCTGCATCGTTTGTTTCCTCCAGATTATGCAAACGGGAGGCGATCACTTGTCATTCCCTGTTGGGACACAAGATGTCAAAAATCTACAACCACCTTTTTCTCTTGAACAAAACCACCATCACTATGAATACTGCAAGCACAACTAACCAAAAAATTGGATAGGCCCATTGCCATTCCAGCTCCGGCATGTATTTGAAATTCATTCCGTAAATCCCTGCCAAAAAAGTCATCGGGATAAATATGGTTGCGATTATCGTTAGTACTTTCATAACTTCGTTCATCTTGTTGCCCACACTCGAAAGGTAAATATCCAGCATGCCGGAAAGCATGTCGCGGAAGGTTTCTATCGTATCGACAACCTGGATTGTGTGATCATATACGTCTCTCAAATACACATGGATTTCTTCTTTTATCAGCGGTGATTCACTTCTTACCATGCCGCCTATTACCTCCCTCAGAGGCCAAACCAACTTTCTAAAGTAGATCATGTCCCTTTTTAACCGCTGGATAGTCTGCAAGGTCTCCGGGACGGGCTTCTCTATCAATTCTTCTTGTAACGACTCCATATGTTCTCCGAGCTCCTCGAGAATTGTGAAATAGTTATCCACTACAGCATCTATCAGCGCGTAGGCAAGATAATCAGGCCCTTTTCTTCGCAACCGCCCTTTGCCTTTTCTGATTCTTTCTCTAACCGGGTTGAAAGCATCTCCTTCTCTTTCCTGAAAAGAGATGACAAAATTTGGTCCAACAATCAGACTGACCTGTTCTGCTTTCACCTCATCGGTATCCTCAGCAAAATGAAGCATCTTTAAAATGACAAATAGACGGTCATCGTAATCATCCATTTTGGGTCGTTGTTCGGTGTGCACTATATCTTCTAAAAGGAGTGGATGTAGGGAAAAATATTCCCCGAGCTTTTCAATTATTTCCAGTTGATGGATACCATCGATGTTTACCCACGTAACAGTGGGTAAATCTTTAAATGGTAAACACTCCTCTACATCTTTAACTTCCTTTTCGTTTAAAGTATTTTCATCATAATCAATAATGGTAATCTTTACTTCTTCTTCCTTTTTTTCTCCCAGGTAAACCAATGTTCCTGGTGAGAGACCAACTTTTTTTGAGCTTCTTTTGATGAATAGTGACATATCCTTTTACCTCCTCAATATTATCGACAGACTCTTACAGACTGATAAACAATCAAAAGATAGAATAATTTGTTGTCAACATAGGTAATAGTATTGTTTATTTTTACCATCTACACCTCGAAAGCTAAAGTATTCAAATATTTATATTGTAGCTCAGATGGCATTGATTAACATTCGATACACATTAATTATCAGTTCATGGAGAGGAAGGCAGTTTCGAACCTTGAACAGGCCTAAGAAACGCACCTCATACCCGAGATTACTTCATTTAGGCTATAAAATATGCGAGGAAGAAGCAAGAGATAACTTCAAGGGATCACAAGGGAGAGTGCAGTAGGGGGCTGGTTTACTAGGCTTATTTGCTCAGCCGCTACAGAACATTCATTCAACAATTGCTGTAGGAGCAACCTCCTCGTTGCGATCCGAAAGACATCATCAGGTACAATCGTTCTCATCGCAAGCGGGAGCTTGCTCCTACAGGACATTCATTCAACAATTGCTGTAGGAGCAACCTCCTCGTTGCGATCAGAAAGGCATCACCAGGTGCTATCATTCTCATCGCGAGCAGGAGCTCGCTCCTACAGGAAGAGATGCCAACGGATTTTTTCGTGGTAACCCGGCGCCAGTGAAGAATATGGCCATTCCTCGGCTGTCTGAACCAATCCGCGTCTCACCGGATTATGGTGGATGTACTCAAAAATAGCGTTTATATCTTCTGTTTTCCTTATTGCTCGATCGTAATAGCCCCTTTGCCAGAACTGACCGCCCGATTGCCTTATCTTGTTTGCCTTACGCGCCGTGTACGAACCAAATGATTTCATGACCTGGGGAAGAGAGCTATTTGTTTCTGGAACAATGACTGCATGATAATGATCTGGCATTACAACAAAAGCACCAAGAGAAAAAATCTCCTGACTCTCCATCCAGAAAAGTACATCGACTAAGGCCCTAGCAACACGGGGATCATCTGTCAGAGATATCCCTGGAGAAACGCATTTTGTAAGAGAATAAGCCCTGCCCTTCTCAGAAAAGCGGCCCTTGCGAAGGTGACTTTGCTTGGGTTGATTATTGTGTGTCATGGGCCAATTACTTCGAAAATTGCTGTAGGAGCAACCTCCAGGTTGCGATCAGAAAGGCATCATCAGGTACAATCATTCTCATCGCAAGCAGCAGCTTGCTCCTACAGGACGTTCATTCAACAATTGCTGTAGGAGCAACCTCCAGGTTGCGATCCGAAAGATATCATCAGGTACAATCATTCTTATCGCGAGCAGGAGCTCGCTCCTACAGAACATTCATTCAACAATTGCTGTAGGAGCAACCTCCTCGTTGCGATCTATATCACACACCCATATCAAATAAACGTTCTTTTTCGCAAGCAGAGCTTGCTCCTACAGAACATTCATTCAACAATTGCTGTAGGAGCAACCTCCTCGTTGCGATCCGAAAGACATCATCAGGTACAATCGTTCTCATCGCAAGCGGGAGCTTGCTCCTACAGGACATTCATTCAACAATTGCTGT
>CAYFXH010000006.1:67053-71776 GCA_964346905.1 uncultured Desulfobacteraceae bacterium
TTCTCATCGCAAGCGGGAGCTTGCTCCTACAGGACATTCATTCAACAATTGCTGTAGCAGCAACCTCCTCGTTGCGATCCGAAAGGCATCAACAGGTGCAATCATTCTCATCGCAAGCGGGAGCTTGCTCCTACTATCCAGGCCGGTACGGAGACCGGCCCTACGGGTCATGCATAGTCATTTATTGCAGCGACATAATGGTTTAATGATCGCGAGGCCAAATCACCAATTATGCCTTGCGCCGTGCGCCTTGCGCCCTACGCCTTGCTCCTACAGGACCTTGATTGAACAGATCATAGAAAATTGCCGGAAAATGTCCCTACGCTTCGTAGGCTGCAAGCTTCCGAATGCCATAGCGCATTGGCAACCAGACAGCTCCAATATTCACCAGGACGGTTAGAAGGATGGAGCCCCCGACGTACAACCACTGGAGGAGGCTGAGGGAATGGTAGCGAACTTGAGCCATGAACACAGTGTAGACCGGCCCCGCTTCCAGAACCACCACCAAAGCTATGAACCCCATGGCCAGAATCATGTACAGGAGGCCGCCAAAGCCTGTGGCAACTTGGGTTAGGTTCTCGGCTCTGAAGTTTGGAAAGGCGGCTCCCATGCCGATCCCGAGCGCGGTGATGCCAAAGACCATGGAGAAAATGGTAATCGGTGCCAGCCACCGCATCAACGGGGTTACCTGCAGCAGTTCATTGGTAGCGATGGTTAGGATCAGGCCCAGGACAAGCAAAGGTGCCAGGTAGAAAAGGAACTTACTCCAAAGTAACCGGCTTACCGTCAATGGGGCGCTCTGCATAATCCAGAAGGAAAAACCTTCAGCGCTCACCGCCGTAAAAACGAAGCGCACCCCGATAGAAGCGAGCACAAATCCGGCCAGACCCACATTCAAGAAGGCAATAAGGTTCTGCAAATAGAATGTGGGCATACGAGGTCTGTCCAGAGGCAGAACACTGTAATTGTAAAGATAGAGAACAATAAGTGCAAAGATTAGGAGCAACTGTGACCACTGGGTATTGTCCCGGAAAAAGAACTTTAAATCCTTCCCCATGAGAGCAAGCACCTGGGAAGTATTCCCTTTTTTAGGTCTGGACCGTTCAGGAATAAGGCTAAGCAGCCTGCCAACCACCAGACGTCTGGTTTCCTGGGATTTGGACCAACCCTCCGGGTAGATCCAAAAGGCAACAAAGGCGCTCACCACCACACTGGCCATCGCGCTCATCCAGAGAAATCCCTGGTAAAAACCACTCGAAGTAGCTCCGGGTTTCAGGAGGGGCCAAACCGCCTCACTGGCCCAACTGCTGGGAAGATACGGTGAGGCGGGGGCGCTCAGGGCTCGGAAGTAGGTTACCACATTGGCGAAGTCGTCAGGATCCACCAGCCGTTCTGGTCGCGAAAATCGGAAAAGAAAAAAGAGCAGAATGATCACCAGAATGGAGAGTAGAAGAAGTATGTCACGGGTGCGCTGGGCCGGAAAGATCTGCACCAGCACCATGGTGAGGGTTACCCCCAGGGCTGCGGCAAGGATCAAGTAGGGAATCATCACACTGACAAGACCAAGGTAGTACAGGAGGGAAGCCTTGTAAACAAGACCATAGGCTGTGAGGATGGGAATGCCAAAAAGCAATACCATCCATGAACTCTCCAGCAGCGTTTCCAGAAAACGAGCCGTGAATATTTCTCCCGTAGAAACCGGGGTGGCGTGAATGGTTCCAAGGTCCTGAGAGAGAAAAAAAGTGTTCAGAGCAACGAGCACATTACTGAAGATTAATAGCCCGAAAAAGGTGAGAAAGACCATGGTAAGAAGCTTGTAGGCCAGAAGGTCACCGAATTCCTCCACTGCCTGAAAGTAGTGAAGCACCCGGTAAAAAATCACATAGATTCCCACCCAGAAGCCGACTGCCATGGCAAACAAGGAGCTGGTTTTGGTGAGGGATCGACGCCCGCCAAAGACAAAGCCGTTTCTGAAAGCCCACCAGCGGGGAGCAAGTAAGGTCAGTACTTTCATAGCATCACAATGTCCGTTGTTTGTCCTGGTTCACTTCGTCCGCAGCAAAGCGCAGACCATTTTTACAATTGAGATTTTACACTTTGCCCTATGCTTTGTGCGATTACCCGCAACGGACAACTGACTACTGACAACGAACACTACTGTTGAATAAAACCAATTTCCTCGGTACTAACGGCCTCGGCACCGGTTAGATGCAGGAAAATAGACTCCAAGTGCGGGTCTTCCTGGCCGGCCAGTTCCTTCAGTTCCGCGACGGTTCCTTCTGCAACGAGTTTGCCCTTTTGAATGATGCCGATCCGATCGCAAAGTTCTTCGGCAATTCCCAGGGTATGGGTTGACATGAACACGGTAAGGCCGCTGCCTTTCAGCTGACTGAAAATTCGTTTTATCAACCGAGCGCCCTTGGGGTCCAATCCCACAAGGGGCTCGTCCACGATGAACACCCTGGGTTCATGAAGCAAGGCGGCACTCATGATCAGTCTTTGTTTCATGCCATGGGAGTAGCTACCCACCAGTTCCCTGCCCCATTCTGTAAGTTCAAAGAGTTCCAGGAATTGTTGAATCCTTTCTTCCCGCCCATCGCCGTTGAACCCGTAGAGGTTGGCCATGAAGGCCATAAACTCCAACCCGGTGAGTTTTTCGTACAGGAACGGACGATCCGGGATGAATCCGACACGTCCCTTTACCTCGATGGGATCTTTCTGCAAATCCAGTCCATCAATGAAGATACGACCTGAAGTTGGACGCATGATCCCAGCAAGCATCTTGATGGTGGTGGTCTTACCGGCGCCATTGGGCCCCAAAAAACCATAAATCTCCCCAGGCGCCACCCTTACGCTCACACCATCAACCGCAGTGACTTGCTGGAAGCGCTTTGTCACGTTTTCTAGGCGAATCATCTTCGTCTCCGCAATGATTCCTTGAGGTTCGTTAAGCTGTAGGAGCAACCTCCCGGTTGCGAATCGCGAGCAGGAGCTCGCTCCTACATGGATTTACTACGCGTGCATAATGTGCTTTATTCGTAGTCCACGACCTTGATGCCCAGCCGTCCCAAAACTCTCACCAATTCCACCTGGCGATCCAGCTCTCCTATAATAAGCCGAACGTGGGTGGGGTCCGCAGGAACCTGGTTCAAAAGGGGATCCACCGCAATCCACTCACCCACGTAGACCTCGTCCCAGGCGTGGTAAAAAAAGCGTCCCTCCGTGTAGAGTAAGCCCGCAGCGATTCGAGTAGGAATACCTGCAGCCCGGGCCAGGGCCGCAAAAAGTACGCTATGCTCATTGCAATCTCCAGCACGCAGTTTATAGACCTCCAGGGCATTTGGAATGGAGAGAGTGGGCCGCTTCTCCAGGTTGTGGTAAACCCAGGAGCTGATCAGCGCCACAGCTTGCAAAGCGTCTTTCTCCTCACCCACAATGGCGGCTGCCTGCTCCTGCAATGTCGGCGCATCGCTTTGAATGAGCATAGTCGGCTGCAAATCCCGGGCCATCTCTGAGCTGTTCACTGGGATGTTCACCGGGGAGATTTCCTGCAGAGACTCGCGAACTATTGAGAGCTCGTCTCTGGTCCACTGTTGTCTCCCACCTGCCAAGTCCCAGTGGCCACCGGTAATGCCTGTGAGTTGTAGGTGCAACCGTTTCAGCTCCCGGGGTTTTGCAATAGTGCGATCTGGAACTACAGCCGCTTCTCTCACCAAATCGGCCCCGGTTGCCTCACTAAAGCCTTCCAGGGCATCCTCGCGGTCGCTCCTTACCAGAGTCATGCCCAGGAATCCTTCTTCTTTGAGCAGTTCTCCATATGGACTGATCCAGCTCCTGAGCTCGACACCATGGAAGTCCATGACCACCCGGTAGCCCTCAAGATTTCGGGAGCGAATCTCGACGGTTTCCTTCGCCTCCACGCGCAGCGGTACCATGGTCTGACTCAAAGTGGCAGGATCGAACAGCGCCAGCTTGTAAGTATTACCCACTTGTAAATGCTGTTGGGAGATGAATGACTTCATCCCACTGCCCAGGTAGATGGGATGAGAGAGGGACAGCTGTTGACTCTGTTCTTGGCCGGCCATCTGGCTTACCAGCATCAACTTGTCATCCTCCACGCCACCCTTAAGATTGTAGTTGATGGGACCGGCTCGGAGCCGAAAAATGAACGCTTTCAGGGAAAAGTCCGGCTCGAGGGTAGCTTGAACCCTGGAAAATATGTCCTGAATATCCCCCATAAAATCGAGCCGGAGGAAAAGCTCTTCGGTGAGCGTGTAACCTTCCTTTTGCGGCCGGAGTTCAGTGTGGCTGTAACCAGTTCTGTCACCGTGTTGATAAATGGCAAACCATTCTTCCTTGAGTTCTTGATTCGCTAGTCGCTGTACTTCCGGTGTGAGAACCTCCCCCTCGCCTTGGTTGATCCGGTAGATGAAAACCGCTGCGTAACCGACCCAGGCAACGAGTATCGTAACACCGACAGAAATAGCCAGCCGACTTTTCCAGGACCGTTTCCTATTACCGCTCATCTTGTCTGCGCCTCACCAAGTTCTCAGCGTTTTCAAGCATCTGCTGAAACGTCGTCTGATCTATACCCGCCCCCAGAGCGACTTTTTCCACCATCTCTTTAGACAGCAGGTCTCCCGGTTCATGGGCATCTGAGTTCACTATCAGGCTGGCTCCAGCGTCCTGGGCAACTTGGACCACGTGTCCATTGGTGAAGGCG
>CAYFXH010000007.1:0-15517 GCA_964346905.1 uncultured Desulfobacteraceae bacterium
TCGGTTAGCGTTCTGCGAAGTGAGGAGAAATCAGGGGGGGGATGAAGCACCTGAACATCCACCCCCTGGATGTTTCGCTTAGATTGTAGTTGTTGGGGACCAAGACGGAGAACGTTTTTTTGGGCCAGCTGTTCCAAGAAACGGACGAAGTCCAGATCCTGCTTGGCCACGTTATTAAACCAGAATTGTTTGATGGGGAAATGAGTTGCCACAAACCGCAGACCCTGGAAGTGGTCGGGGTGGGCATGGCTCAGTACCATGGCATCTAACCGACTAACACGGCGGTGCCACAGATAGGGTGCGACCACATGCCGGCCTATGTCAAATGAACCTCCGCGAAAACCCCCCCCGTCGATAAGCATGACGCTATTACCGGGGAATTCCACCACAGCTGAATTACCCTGACTTACGTCCAGATAGGTCACCCGGAGAAAGGGTTGCACGGAGCGCAGGTGGTTCGGTATCATCCAGGAAGCGACCAGCGCCAGACAGCCAGCCATAAGTAAACCAGCCCGCCACCTGCGCGTGGTTTTCAGCAATAGAACCAGCACAAGGACATACGCAAGCCCCACCTGCCAGGCTCTGGGGGCGCCTGGCCAGAAGGTAGCCCAAGAGAGACTGCCGACTTTAGCTGCGAGGGCGACCACTATCTGGAGGCCGAGACTGCCTAGAGTCAGGAGGAAACCGGCCAGAAGGGTGGAAAAGGGTAGACAAAGAAGAGACAATAATCCCGCCGGCAGAACAAGAAACCCCACAAGTGGAACCCCTACGAGATTGGTGACTATCCCCAGTGGAGTCAGCCGGTGAAAGTGATACCAAACCAAGGGGGCAGCGAAGCAAGACAAGATCAAAGAACCACAGATGAACTGGTAAAGCCGACGTCCCAGCCGACGCCATTTTTCCTCTTGCCCATCCTGGTACCGAAGTAGAGGAGCCACGGGCACCATGGGGAGTATCCAGACCAGAGCGGCGACACCGATGAAGGAGAGCTGAAAGGATGCGCTGAAGAGGGCCTCCGGATAGAAACTCAAGATAAGTAAAGCTGCCAGTAAGAGGGAATTTGCAAGATCCTTCTCCCGCTGGATTACCAAACCGAAGGTGAAAACAGCAAGCATCAGGGTGGCACGTAGTGCTGGCAATCCCATTCCAGTGAGCAAACCGTAACCGAGGGCAACAGGAAATGCAGCGAGGGCGGCCCCTGGACGAGCCCCCCACCTAGCAGCCACAGCGGGAGTACGCACTAGGACAAAATGGAATGTTAGGAAAGCGAAACCGGCAACAAGTCCAAGATGGAGACCAGAGATGGCCAGTAGGTGACCAATTCCTGCATCGTAAAGTAGTTCCCGGAGCTCGGCCCTGAGTGCATAGCGCTGTCCGAGCAAAAGTGCCCTATAGAGACCGGCAAGGTCCGGGGGTAGCCAGGCCACCAGGAAAGCACGACTTCTGGTGCGAATGCTGTCAAGCAAATAGTGCCAATCATGTTTCGGGTTCCCCAGAGGAACGAGATCGGTATCACGCCGCACGTAGCCTCTGATCCAAATACCCTGATCTGCAAGATATTGTTGATAGTCGAATCCGCCAGGATTGCTAAAGTTTCGGATCGGTTTGATCCGGATTCGCCCAAGCAAGCGTTGGCCAACCGACCATTGCTGTCGACACTCTCGAATGGTGAGGAGTAGTTTGCCCGAGACCGTGTGCCAGTGGTCTTCCTGCTTGAACGCCTCAAGGCGCAGGTGCATTTTTCCATTACTAAGCCCTTGTTGGATAGAATTGACAATGCTGCCCATAATGACGACGCTCTTGTGTTGCAAAAGATTCCGGATGCCAGCGGGGGGCTGATCGGGATCAGGGATGCTGGTGGAAGCGAGAACTCCCATGACGATAAAGATAGCCAGGGGGAGAAGGCGTGAACCTTTTCCTCGCACAGCACGGTAGCAGAGCAGAATACAGAGGAGAATCGCCAGAGTCGCCACCATGAGGACCGCTTCTGGCAGATAGCGGCCCGCCACAATGCCGCAGCAAAAGCTGCCCAATAGGTAGGCAAGAGGACGATCTACAGGAAGCATAGTGCGTGCGCCGCTTCAAAGGAGGAAGGGTAAAGCAGTGCCCCGTATCTCACCACCAGTGAAACAAGTTAGGCCATCCTCCGCGCACACCGACACGGAGACGCGAAGACACGGAGAAAAGGCGAAACCACGAATTCGGTGCCCATTTCTAAAAAGAGTTTAATGTACCTCTCTATGAAACCATCAACCTAAGATGTTCTAGAAAAACTTAGTTACAGTCTCTTATACACATTATACAAAGATTGGAATCAGATGAGTTGGAGGGTATCAAAGAAAGCGTTTCCTATCAAGGTGACAGCTCATCGAAAAAAATTTGTGATATGGTCGATTGGTTGAGTGACTTGTTTTCGTCTCCGGATCGCCGTCTCACCGCGTCGCCCCTTCGTAGCCGAAGGATTATTCCTTTACTCTTTCTATCTTTGCTCCCACCCCACGAAGCTTTTCCTCAATTCCCTGGTAGCCCCTGTCGAGGTGGTAAACTCGGGCTATCTCAGTAACTCCCTCGGCTGCCAATCCCGCCAGGACAAGAGAGGCACTGGCCCGCAGATCGGTGGCCATCACCGGAGCGCCCTGCAATGTGGACCGACCACGCACAATGGCCGTATTGCCTTCAATGCTGATGTCAGCACCCATGCGTTTCAGTTCGCTAACGTGCATGAAGCGATTTTCGAATATTCTTTCAGTGATTATGCTCTGACCATTGGCGAGGCACATCATTGCCATAATCTGGGCTTGCATGTCCGTGGGAAAACCAGGATGAGGGTCGGTCTTGATGTCCGTATTGTGAATCGTTTTGCCGCCGACGCCCTGGATGTAATCATCGGTGATTTCGAATAGCATACCAGCCTGTTCCAGCTTGTGAATGACCGCTTCCAAATGTTCCGAAATGCAAGGCCTAACGGTAATGTTACCGCGGGTAATACCTGCGGCAGTCAGGTATGTTGCTGCCTCAATGCGGTCCGGCATAATGGTGTGATCCATGGGTCGTAACTCCGACACCCCTTCAATGGTGATTACCGAAGTGCCAACACCCTGAATTGAGCCGCCCATGTTAGTGAGGCATTGGGCCAGTTCAACCACCTCCGGTTCCCGGGCTGCATTTTCCAGAACAGTCTGGCCTTCCGCAAGCACAGCAGCCATCATGAGGTTGGCAGTGCCCGTAACCGTGGGGATGTCGAAGTAAATGTGATTTCCCACCAACCGTTTGGCAGAAGCCTCCACGTAGCCATGCAGTAATTCAATCTTGACGCCAAGCCGCTCCAGGCCGCTCAGGTGAAGGTTAATGGGCCGAGCACCGATGGCACAGCCTCCAGGCAGAGAGACTCGAGCCTTTTTGAAGCGAGCCACCAGGGGCCCGAGAACCAGGACCGAAGCTCGCATGGTTTTCACGAGATCGTAGGGTGCCTCGTAGCTATCCACCGTGTCGGTGTGAATGCAGAGGGGGTCGCCTTCTTCAAAGGTGGCGCCAAGGTGGTAGAGAAGAGTCTTGGCGGTACGAATGTCGCGAAGGCGGGGAATGTTGCGCAACCGATGGACACCGCCGGTGAGAAGGGTTGCGGCAAGCAAGGGAAGCGCCGCATTCTTGGCACCGCTGATCTGCACCGTACCATTAAGCGGAACGCCACCTTCGATAATTATCTTGTCCATGAGTTAGACCTCAGGTGCAGAGCATATCATACGCAGCCGGAATCCAGTAAGCATAGAGCATGGAGCAAGGGGTTCAGGGTTCAGGGTGCAAGGTACAAGGTACAAAGTACGGAGCACGTCTGAGCTATTTCGGATTGCGAATTTCGAATTGCGAATTTTAAGAGGTTACATCTGGAACCTAAATTCACCTTATCATTTCGCAATTCCAAATTCGAAATTCGCAATTATCTCCCTATGCTCCATGCTCTATGCCCACTGCTTACTTTCCTTTGACCGCTACCAGGACTCGATCGATACCACTGTAATCCTTGAGAATACGATAGTTTTTGTACTTTTGGCTTTCAAGAACCAGGGCAGACACACTCTCAGCCTGGCTGGCCCCCATTTCCAGAAAGAGACTGCCTGTCTGACACAAAAGCATGGGAGCTTCTCGTATGATCTGCCTGATGGCGGTTAGACCGTCGGGACCTCCGTCAAGGGCGTGACGAGGCTCATGGTCGCGAATCTCCTGGGGCAGTTGGTGGAATTCGGCATGGCTCACATATGGCGGATTGGTTACCATCACGTTGAATTTTTCAAATGAACGCGATATTCCGGCAAACATGTCACAACAGACAAAATGGATTTGTTTTTCAACCTGATTCAGCTGAGCGTTTCTCCTCGCCAACTGGAGGGCAGCCACCGACAGGTCCAACGCCACTATTCTAGCTGTAGGTAATTCCCGAGCCAGGGCAATGGCGATGGCGCCTGATCCGGTTCCTAAATCTACAATCCTGGGGTTGCTCTTAGCAGGTTGATGCCAGCGCACATGTTCCAGAACAGCCTCCACCAGAAGTTCTGTCTCAGGCCTGGGAATGAGAACCTCGGGACTTACCCGCAGCGGCAGTGACCAAAACTCTTGGGTTCCGGCGATATATTGGTTGGGCTCGCCGGCAAGACGACGTTTTATACATGCGCGAAAGGCTGAAAGTTCCTGGGATTCCATCGGGCGGTCATGGTTCAAGTAGAGAAAGAGGCGGTCTTCAGAAAGCACATGAGCCAGCAGTACTTCCGCCGAAGCGCGGGGCTCAGCCACCCTGTTTTTCTGGAAATAGTTGGTGGTCCACTGCAAGAGCTTCAGAATGGTCCAAGATTCTTCAGGCATGGTCTGCTTGCATGATTGACTCGGCCTTGAAATGGGTAGCGAGAGGATCAATGATAGAGTTGATCTCTCCTTCAAGTATTTCATCTAATTTGTACAGGGTGAGATTAATACGGTGTTCAGTTACCCGATTTTGGGGGAAATTGTAGGTACGAATGCGTTCACTCCGGTCGCCGGTACCCACCTGACTCTTGCGGTCCTCAGCGGTCTTCTCCCGTTGCTCTTGCTGCATCATGTCAAAAAGTCTGGCGCGCAGCACTTTTAAAGCTTTGGCCTTGTTCTTGTGCTGAGATTTTTCGTCCTGGCAGGTGACTACCAGTCCCGAGGGTGCGTGGGTTATACGAACCGCGGAGTCGGTGGTATTGACACTCTGACCACCAGGGCCCGAGGAGCGGAAGACATCAATGCGAAGGTCGTTGGGTTCAATGTGCACCTCCAGCTCTTCAGCCTCGGGGAGAACTGCTACGGTCACGGCGGAGGTATGGATTCTACCCTGTGACTCGGTGGTGGGAACCCGCTGGACCCGATGCACGCCGCTTTCATACTTGAGGCGGCTGTAGGCACGGCGACCTGAAACGGAAAAAATTACTTCCTTGAACCCGCCGATCCCGGTGGCATGACTATTGAGTACATCTACTTTCCAGCCCATGAGTTCAGCATACTTGGTATACATACGAAAGAGATCCGCAGCAAAAAGCGCCGCCTCATCGCCCCCGGTGCCTGCACGAATTTCAAGGATCACGTTCTTGTCATCATGTGGATCTTTGGGAGTCAGCAGTTGCTTGAGTTCCTCTTCAAGGGCATGGAGTTGGGACTGCAGTTGATTGCTATCTTCTCGAGCCAGCTGGCGGATATCCGGATCAGTATCATTCAGAAGTTCAGAAGTTTCCTCGAGTCTGGCGGTGAGTTCCTGGTGTTTCCTGAACGTCTGGACACAAGGGGTCAGATCAGCGTGTTCTTTGGCGAGACGCTGGTATTTACGGGGATTGGTAATTGTATCCGGATCGCTCAACGCCTTCTCCAATTCGAGATAACGTGACTCTAGATTGTCCAACTTTTCGAACATGCTCGTTCACCGACCTCGAGAAATCTTTCTGGCTTAAAGGCGGCGGAGTCTCAGTTGGTCTCCGACGACACCCGGCCCGCCAGATGGAATAGACCGTCTACTCCACCTCTTCCTTTTTTCCCTCCACCTCTTCCTCCACCTTTTCCTCCACCTTTTCCGCTATCTTTTCCTCTGCCTTCTTTTCCGCCTTTTCCTCTATCTTTTCCTCCTGCTTCTCGCCTTCCATGTATTTGCCGTATTTCCTGTGGAAGCGCTCAATGCGCCCTGCGGAGTCGACTAACTTCTGTTTGCCGGTGTAAAACGGATGGCATTGGGAACAAATCTCAACACTGATATTTTCTTTGGTCGAGCTAGCCTGGAACTCATGGCCGCAGTGACAGCGAATAGTGGTCTGGAGGTACTCGGGATGAATATCCTTTTTCATAATTTTCCTTTCTTACCAATTCCAGTGATAGCGACCTCATACCGTTGTGGGCAACCAGAAGGACTGACACCTCCCCAAAGAGGCGCTCAGTCCACAAACTCTCTACTTTAGTCTTCTAGGAGCTTTTTGGCAAGACCTTTTTTGGCTAGGCGGGGCAACTACCTGTTCATGGAATCCAGAAAGTCAGCATTGTTCTTGGTCCCTGACAGTTTATCCAACAGGAACTCCATGGCGTCTACCGTGTTTAGGGGAGATAGAAGCTTGCGCAGGATCCACACCCGGTTCAGATCCTCGGGTGGCAGTAACAATTCTTCTTTGCGCGTGCCAGAGCGGTTTATATCAATGGAGGGAAAGATTCGTCGATCGGCCAGTTTCCGATCAAGGTGAATCTCCATATTACCTGTACCCTTGAACTCTTCAAAGATCACTTCGTCCATCCGACTGCCGGTGTCGATGAGAGCGGTGGCGATGATGGTAAGACTTCCTCCACCCTCTATGTTGCGGGCTGCGCCGAAGAAGCGTTTGGGTCGATGCAGGGCATTGGAATCAACCCCGCCTGAAAGAATCTTGCCGCTGGGCGGCACTACCGTATTGTAGGCACGAGCCAATCGAGTAATACTATCCAGAAGTATAACCACATCGCGCTTGTGCTCAACCAAACGCTTGGCTTTCTCGATGACCATTTCAGCAACTTGGACGTGACGCTGCGCCGGTTCGTCAAAAGTTGAACTGACCACTTCCGCCCGAACGGACCGCTCCATATCGGTGACCTCTTCCGGCCGCTCATCAATCAGCAGGACAATCATGTAAATCTGCTTGTGGTTGGCGGTGATGCTATTGGCAACACTTTGTAACAGCATGGTTTTACCGGTTCGAGGCGAAGCCACAATGAGTCCTCTCTGGCCTCTACCGAGGGGAGTGAGCATATCCATAACGCGGGTGGAATAGTTGTCTTCATCATTCTCTAAACGAATTCTCTCGTCAGGGTAGAGGGGGACCAGGTTGTCGAACAGGATTTTGTCTCTCGTATCCTCCGGATCCTCGAAATTCACTCCCTCTACTTTGAGCAGGGCAAAGTAGCGCTCGCCTTCCTTTGGAGGACGAATCTGTCCGGAGATGGTATCTCCTGTTCGAAGGCTGAACCGACGGATCTGGGATGGGGATACATAGATATCGTCTGGGCCTGGCAGGTAATTGTAACTCTGCGCTCTCAGAAAACCGAATCCGTCTGGCAGAGTTTCCAAGACGCCTTCGCCGTAAATTAAACCGTCTTGTTCTGCTTGTGCTTGGAGCAAGGCAAAGATAAGCTCTTGTTTTCGCATTGTACTAAAGCCCTCGATGCCAAGCTCCTTGGCCATCTGTATCAAACCTTTAATATTCTGTTCTTTGAGTTGCACTAAATCCATATCTTTTTACCCATCTCTGGCGATGGGCATTCCTCCTTTCCTTGACGGCTTAGCAAAAAGTCCATCTGTTCCGGTTCAGGCGGAGTTACTGTGCCATCTCAGTCCTGATTTCTTACGAGTCCATCTTCCTTGAGTGGTTGGGAAGCTAATTTTTCGTCTGCTTTACCGTTCGTGTATTCTAGACGCTTACTGAATTACTATGAAAAATCCCTGGTTTCGCCGCAGGTGTAAATTGAACTCAGCGGGGACCTTTTCGCCAAGATTTCGATGGAAGGCTCAGAAGAGAGGGGTCACCGTTTGTAGATGTGCCAAACTCAAATATGCTTTTCTGCTTCTGCGTTTTTGCCTTCATAAGCATGCGCCGACAAGTGTTCCCCTGCCAGCGTCATTATGCCATACCGGATGCCATGCCCCTCAGGCATTGAGGTTGCTTAATTCAAAGACCTCGTTGGGATTGTTGGCGGCCCAGTGGCCAGGATTCGAATTAACGTTGTTGGGAAAACTCCTCAGGCAGGTAGCGCTGCAAACCGCTGGCTTTTGTACTGTGCAATTTAAATCTAAATCACAGACCATGCGCTGTCAAGTCTTTTTTATCCTGTTACTTGCTGGATGGCGCAGCTGGTGTCTTTGTAAAGTAATTATGAGAGCTCAAACTTGCTACATCAGCCGAGTCTGATTGTTATCTATGCGGTCACTCAATTACCTCTGCAAGTTTTTCCTTGCATGCAAGAATAAGTTTCTCCACTTCTCGCTTTGTATCTAGGGTAAGGACATCGTTATAACCAACTAGCACGCCTTCGAAGCGGGCGAGAGCTGCCCCATAGTGCTTGGACTTGTAGTAAAAGCGTCCCACATACAGCTCATGTTTCGCTAGCAATGAGCGACACGTTTGCACTCGTTCCCTTGCCTTGCTAGCCTGCGCTGAATTGGGATGCGCTTTAATGAGCCGCTCGAAGGCAAGAATTGCCTGGCGTGTCGGTGTCTGATCTCGATCTTCGCTCAACAGTTGTTTGTAATAACTCTCGCCGATTTGATAGAGCACGTAGGGAATTGCTTCATTTTTGGGATGAAGCTGAACAAAATCTTCGTAGGCGGCTACGGCTTCCGGATACTCTTTCCGATAGAAATGGGCGTCCGCCACCTTGAGTTCGGCAAGAATCGCATAACGACTATAAGGATAACGCTCTTTCAGAGTGTTGAAGGCCTGGAGGGCATCACCATAGTCTTCATCCTTAAAAGCTTCCATTCCGTTTTCCGCCAGCTCTTGGGCAGTCTCTACCCTTTTGCCTCCAAACCATGCACACCCAGCCAGTATCCCGGCAAGACAAAGGAAAAGCACCACGTAGGTCCTAAAGACAACCTTATCATTCCGCTTCATAGTTTTATCTTTTTGTGAGTACCTTCAGGACAGCTTTTCGGTGTATCGTTCACGTGCAACAACGATTATCCTGCGCTGGGAATAGATAAGAACTCGATATTCTTTTCCATATACCATCGAGAAGAAATCTTCCTGATTCTTTCCCCGAACAAAGCCCAGGGTGAGTCGTGGTGGGCGAGATTGAGCGATCAGAGCCGGATTAAATCACTTTCTTGATAGCCGCGTCGATCTGCGACTTGGAGACAGCTCCGGTGATCTGCTCGGACACTTTGCCTTCTTTGAAAATGATCAGAGTAGGAATGGCCCGGATTCCATACTGGGATGGAGTTTTAGGGCTTTCATCCACGTTACATTTCCCCACTTTAAGGCTCCCCTCATACTGGGACGCCAGTTCAGCAATCACCGGAGCGATGGCTCGACACGGTCCGCACCATGGCGCCCAGAAATCCACGAGAACCGGTGTGTTTGATTGGAGCACCTCTTTTTCAAAAGTATCATCACTTAACTCAATGATATTCGATTCTGCCATGGTGGGACTCCTTCCGCGTTGCAAAGGGATTGACCCGTCCTGAGACCTGTTTGACTCCTAGTCACTCACCTTAGTTAGCCGCGGTAAGCCTCGAGTATTTCTCTTTATTCCAAGCGTTTGGCCGGCCGCACCTGCTCAGCATGCACTGTTCCAGTATCAGTTAGGATCATACATGCCTACCAGCAAGCAATTTCTAGCTCCCCTCAGGGGTGAGTCCATATCAGAGCTCACGGGGTATTTCTTAAGGTGAACCGGGCAATACGAGGATCTCCCCAGCCTAAAAAGTCCAGGGAAACTAAGGTGTCGCATTTAAACACAGCGACTATGGTTTGTCAACGGCAACCTGCCATGTTGTCAGTAGGCAAGGGGCATGGAGCATGGAGTCAAGGCCACAAGGTATCGAGTAACTCATATTCGGCAATTCTCCCTGTACCTTGCACCTTGTGCCGGAATTCCAAGGAATTCTGACCACGGATCACGAACTTTGGTCAACTATGTCTTGACAAGCAGTTGCGCTAACGCGAAACTGGGCCACTAAATTGAACCTCAATCTTGTCTCATTTATACGGTGCTGCCATATGGCTCGTGAAGGTAAGAGTCAACACATATGCCAGCAGTGCGGCTTCCAGAGTCCTAAATGGCTGGGGCGCTGTCCCGGTTGCGGCCAGTGGAATACCCTGGTGGAGGAAACCCTTGGCCGAGGGTTGGCTCCAGGTGGTAGGGAACTGCTACCGCCTGCGGCTCCACAACCCATCGATGAGGTGATTTCAGAGAAACAGCGGCGGCTTTCGTCAAGAATCCGCGAACTGGACCGGGTTCTGGGTGGTGGAGTGGTACCTGGTTCGGTGGTTCTGATTGGCGGTGATCCCGGCATAGGGAAGTCCACCCTCTTGCTCCAGACCCTCCATGGTCTCGTTGCTCTCGAGCGCCCCATTCTCTACATATCCGGCGAAGAGTCGACTCTGCAAATTAAAATGCGTTCGCAGCGTTTGGGACTGACCTCTTCTCATCTCTATGTGGCTGCCGAATCCGCGCTAGAAAATATATTGCAACTTGTGGACCAGCTGGATCCAGCGGTGGTGGCAGTGGATTCCATTCAAACGGTGTATACGACTCAACTGGAATCAGCTCCTGGCAGTGTGAGTCAGGTGCGCCACTGTGCTGATCGTCTCATGCAAGAGGGCAAGAGCAGCGGGCGCCCGACCTTTCTTGTTGGACACGTGACCAAGGAGGGGAACATTGCCGGACCGCGGGTGCTGGAGCATATGGTGGACACAGTGCTCTACTTTGAAGGAGATCGTGGGCATACTTTTCGTATTCTGCGGGCCACAAAGAATCGCTACGGCTCCACCAATGAAATTGGTGTCTTTGAGATGAAGGACAGTGGTCTAGAGGAGGTGAGCAATCCCTCGGAACTCTTTCTTGCTGAAAGGCCTCTGGATACAGCCGGATCCACTGTTACTGCAGCCATGGAAGGCACGAGGCCGATTCTCGTAGAAGTACAAGCATTGGCGAGCCCCTCCAGCCTGGCGGTACCACGTCGAGCCTCAATGGGTATCGATCACAATCGGCTAGCCTTGCTGGTGGCGGTATTGGAAAAGAAGGTGGGGCTTTCCCTGCTGCATCAGGATATTTTTGTCAATGCGGCGGGCGGTGTCCGAATCGATGAACCTGCCGTTGATCTGGCCATTGCCACAGCGGTTGCCTCCAGCTTCCTGGACAAGCCTGTGGATCCAGAGACCGTGCTCCTGGGTGAGGTGGGGCTCACGGGCGAAGTTCGCTCAGTTGGCCGCACGGACGTCCGGGTCAAAGAGGCGTCCAAACTGGGCTTTCATCGCTGCGTGGTGGCGCAGGGCAATATTGAGCGATTGAGAACTTTTGCGGACATGGAACTGGTGGGAGTACGGACACTTCAGGAAGTTTTGCGGGTTTTATTCGGTGAATGATTTCTTCTTTCTTTTTGACTCCTGCCCTGATCCCTGGCTCTGATCCCCATAGGCAGCTAACTTAGCACCGTGTATAGTCTTATTAGGCCTTTTTCAACCCACCAATTTTTTGCGCAGATATTGTCAGGTGGTAGTTTCAGCCGCAGAATGTAGAACAAGGAATTTAGAATATCGAAGTAATCATGCTGCATTTCTGCGGTTTTTTTCTGCCGTTGAATCCGCCTGCAACTGGCGGGCAGGTGGCGCACGGGCAAGGCAAGGCAGACGGGTATTCGCTATTCAATACTGGTTTACAGCGAACTAAACTCTTCCGGTAAAGCGTGTGCCCCTCGTTCCTATTACCCTGTTGCTATTCCCATAGGGAAGGATCAGCAAGGAGACGTTTTAGATCTGTGACCACCTCGGCGCCCCTTTGGTAGCGGTTATCAGGGTTCTTTGCGAGAAGTCGGCTCACAACCTTTGTCAGCTGAGGATGGACTCTGGGATTGATATCTTGTAGAGGTGTAGGATCCTCAGTACCAATCTTTTTGAGTAAGGCGGTGATATTGGCGGCAGTGAAGGGGCGTTGTCCACTGAGCAGTTCATAAAACACAGCCCCTGTGGAAAATAGATCCGAGCGGCCATCCACCTTCTCCAGATCAATTTGCTCGGGGGACATATAGCTCGGCGTACCTAACATGGCAGCGGTCTGAGTAACGTCTGTTGAGATGTTTTTGGTGATACCGAAATCCATGATTTTGGGCCGGCCGTCTGGCAGCAGCATGATATTGCTGGGCTTGATGTCCCGATGGACAACGCCCTCCTTGTGGGCATAATCGAGAGCATTGCAAATCTGGGCAATGATTGTCGTGACTTGTCGAGGTTTTAGCAGAGTCTCTTTTCTGCAAAAACGGCTTAGCTCCTGCCCCTCAATATATTCCATGGCGATGAAGAGGTGACCAGCTTTTTCCACCACATCATAGATGGTGACAATGTTGGGGTGTGAGAGCTGGCCAGCAACTTGGGCCTCCCTGAGGGATCGTTCTCGCAAGTTTTCGAGTTGCTCCGGCGCCAGGCTTTGGTCCAACCGAATGGTCTTGATCGCCACCGGTCTGCCGATTGTGGGATCCACAGCCTTGTAGACAACGCCCATGGCTCCGTGCCCCAGTTCGGTTTCGATTTGATAACGACCAACCGTAAAGACTTCCCCCTCAGCCGGAAGGTGAGAGGTTTCGGCGGCAATGGTCTGGACTGGCCCTGGCGCAGGTTCCGCAACTCTATCAGGGTAAACCACCGGCGAGCGCAATCTCACAATCTGGAGTACCAGGGTGAGGGAAAGGATTAGCAGAGTGGGAAAGAGTGGTTTGAACCAGAGGTTGTGAGCAGTGAAGGCCCAGTAAGATCCTGCCAGGACCGATCCCAGCAGAAACCCAGACGACAACCAGAGAAGCCACGTGCGGCGACCTCCGGCAATAATGGCCAGCGCTAAACCGCTCAGAAGCATCAACAGCAACTCGGTAATACCGCTGAATTCTGAGCTTGAGATGAAGCGGTTGTCCAGGGTATTGGCTACAACAGTTGCATGTTTCTCCACCCCAGGATACCCGGGCCCAAAGGGGGTGACCCACAAATCGTGGAGTCCGGCAGCAGCTACTCCCACAAGCACGAGCTTGTCTCGGAGCATCTTGGATTCAACGTTCCCTTCCATGACCCTTCTGTAGGAGAGGTAGGGAAAACTCTCCCGGCCACCATAGTAGTTAAGACCGACGAAACCACGATCGTCAGTGGGAACCAAGTGCTCGCCGATTGAGATACTTTCACCGCTGTTCACTTTGACCTCTGCCCAACTGAGGCCCAGATACAAGCGAGCCAGCTGAATTCCCATGGAGGGAAAGTACTGCCCCTGATAGGCCAAGATCGCTGGGTCGCTCCGCAGAACCCCGTCCCGGTCCAAAAATGCGTTGACGCATCCCAGTCCGACCGCAGCCTCACCCAGAACGTGCGCTGGCGGGAAAGCACTACTGCCGCGTAGCAAGGGCAGTGAAGATAAGCTGGCGACATCATCAAAGAGGAGGTAGGCAGAGTGGGCCAAAGTCTCGACCACCTCCGCGGTTGCCCTTGGCTTGTCGCCCTTGAACTCGAAATAGAAAGGGAGAACCACATTGCCTGCCTTTTCCATGGCCATGGCAAAGAGTTGGTCGTTGGCATATGAAGGTGAGGACCCTGTATCCAGACCCAGCCATTGCAAGAGCGGAAAGAACTCGGAATCCAGCGAAATCGGCTCTGCTTGCGTCCTGCTCGGGAGAAAGGAAATATCTATCCCAACGGTGCGCACCCCAGCCTCTGATAGCCTATGAATCAGGGCGGCGATACGAGCTCGCGACCAAGGCCAGCGGCCATAATGGGCAATACTTTCATCGTCGATGGCAACAATGGTGATGTGGGGATTGGGCGGGACGGGGCCACGAAAGCGAAAGAAGATGTCTCGGATTCTGAGATGAGTGTTTTCGAGGGGAGCTAATGTGGCAAGATGACCAAGGACGAAGACCAAGAGGATGACACTGGTGATGATGAGAGTTTTTCGATAACTCATTATTCGCCGTAGAAGTCTCGGTCGCGCGCTTCATTCCAGCGAACCCACGCCTCCTTCCTCGCTGCAGCAAGATCGAAAGCGGAGATCGCACTTCTACCCTCCCGACCGAGGTTTACCTGTTGATGCTGCCGGAGGACCAACTGTACCCACTGGTCACGGGATACTCTCGTTGGACCAGGGACGCGGGTTGGCTCTTTTAATGTTACAATTTTTTGTCCCGGGACAAGATCTCCGGCGAATGGGTTGTAAACCTGGATATTACCGGAGAGAACGCGAACCCGTGTTTGCTGTCCAGGATCAACTTGAAGATCGTACACTGTGCCTTGGACAGCGGTGATGGCAGTAGGGGTCTCTACCTGATACCTGGAATCAAATCCCAACAACCGGGTAACCCGTGTCCACATTTTGCCGATGGAGAGGGCGAAGCGGTAACTCTCCTTCTCGGGCCTGCGTTCCACCTCTTTCAATTCCAGGGTGCTATGTGCAGCCAGCCGAAGGACGCTACGGTTGTCCAGAACTAATTCCAAACGTCCCTTCTCAAGCACTCGAACTGTATCCCCCGCATTGAGGATCGAGTTGACGCGGCACTCTCGCCAGGTGCCACCTCCAGCAGACATCATGTGCACCTTTCCTTCTACCAGGGTTGCTACTGCGGTGGAGCCGGCAGCGGTCAGTTTTTTAGTCACGGCAGAAGGTGCGGCTGGAGTGGGTTCAGCTGGCTTCGCTACCTCTGTTAATGCTTCCCTTTTGGGGAGGTGCACAGTCTGTCCGACCTGGATGAGATCCAGATCCTTGATGTGAGGATTGAGCGCTCTGATCTGGTTTGCTATTTCTCGGTTGTAACCGTGGAGGTGCTTGAAAGCCAGGTAGCTTATACTGTCGCCCGGTCTCACTATGACCGATGTGACCGAGTCGGAAGCGGCTATCACCCAAGTGGCAACCAATAATGGTAGCAGGACGGTGAGGTGGCGCGGCCCTACAAGGTTGCATTTACCTGTCATGTGCGTAGACATCCCAAAAGAGTGAACTGCTTCTCCGCCTGACCATGCTGTCTCTTTTAGCAGAACTCCTGCCAGGTTGCAACTCTTCGCAGCAGCACAGCGCAGACCGTTTGTACAGAGATAAACGAGCAAGTAACCCTTGATTTCAGAGGGTTAAGCAAATACATTGTAGCAATTCCAAGAGATTAACTTGAACCTGAGTATGTATCAAAACGAGATGACTGAGAGCAACAAGCCTCAAAAAACACCACCTTTTTCCAGGTGCATGGTAGTCGCCGGAAGCCACTCAGGAGTGGGCAAGACCACAATTTCCCTGGGGTTGATGGCTGCGTTTCAAAAAA
>CAYFXH010000007.1:15527-62070 GCA_964346905.1 uncultured Desulfobacteraceae bacterium
GCCCTGATTTCATTGACCCAGGCCACCACACCAGACTGCTTGGAGCGGTTAGCCGCAACCTGGACGGCTGGATGCTTTCCAAAGAGTATAACCAGGCTACTTTTTGCCGGGCCATGAACGGTAAGGATCTGGGTATTGTGGAAGGGGTAATGGGCCTCTTTGACGGATATGATGGACGTTCGGAGGCGGGGTCCACTGCTCAGATGGCCAAGTGGCTTGGGGTTCCGGTAATTCTGGTGGTGGATGCCAGCAGCATGGCGCGGAGTGTTGCCGCCCTGATTCACGGCTTTGCTACTTTTGACCCGGACGTGCAACTGATGGCGGTGATTGCTAACAGGGTGGGAAGTTCTACCCACCTCATGTATCTGACCGAGGCCATGGAGTCCGTCCCAGGGATCATGTTTCTCGGAGGACTTCCTCGGGCAGAACCGGTAACGATTGCTGAACGACACCTGGGGTTGGTGACTTCAGATGAAGAGCCCTATGACCCTGAATTATTTAATACATTGGCCCTACTTGTTGAGGAGAATCTCGATCTGAACAAGCTTCTTGATATGCCAGCCACAGTTATCAGAGATGAGAGTCTGCCCCTGGCGGAGCCTCGCCATTCCGAGGTGCGGCTCGGTGTGGCGAGAGATGAGGCTTTCTGCTTCTACTACCAGGACAACCTGGACCTGCTTGCCCATTATGGCGCTGAACTCTGCTTTTTTTCGCCCATTCGAGATCAGCATCTTCCTGATAATGTGGCGGGGTTGTATCTGGGCGGTGGTTACCCGGAACTTTATGCCCGAATGCTCGCAAAAAATGAAAGCCTGAAGAGCGCAATTTTGGCTGCCGCTTACCAAGGAATGCCCATCTATGCTGAATGTGGTGGTTTCATGTACCTCACCCGCTCAATTCAGGTGGAGGGTCGCACCCATGCCATGGTTGGCCTCTATCCTTTTCGTACCAGGATGCTCCCCCGCCGCAAGGCTTTGGGCTACCGTGAGATCGTTCTCAGAAAAGACGGTTTGCTGGGTCCAAAAGGACTTCGGGCTCGGGGCCACGAGTTTCATTATTCTGAACTAATCGATGCCCCCGGGGAGATCCGCGATCTGTATCAGGTTTGCAATCGTGAAGGAATGGATGCCGTGGCAGATGGTTTCGTGGTGCACAATGCTCTGGCGGGTTACATCCATCTTCACTTTGGCAGTAATCCAGAGGTGGCCGCTAATTTGGTGGAGCGCTGCAGGGAGTATCAAGACCAAGGTTGAAGCCTAGCTCAAGGCTGCCAGTAGAGAGAAGACTTTGGCTAGTGGGCATGTCCGTTGTCTGTGGTCCGTGGTCAGTAGGGCAAAGGGCATAGAGCACGGGGTAAAAGAGGTGGTTTTCGTCCACTCCATGCTCTATGCTCTATACTCCATGCTGTGAACGAAGTGAGCTACAACGGACAACGGACACCACAGCGTGAGAGGATATATGATGGTTGAGATTACTAAAGTTGAACCGTCCAAAATTGAGGAGCTCAGTTTCAAGATCATTGAGGACGAGGCTGGTGATCACGGCCTGAAACCCGAAGAATGGGCGGTGGTGCGAAGACTCATTCACACAACTGCTGATTTTGACTTCTTAAGACAAACGCGCTTTCACGCGCAGGCAATAACTGCGGGAATTACAGCCATCGAGAATGGAGCTGCAATTGTTACCGATAGCAGGATGGCCCAGGCTGGAATCACCAGAAAACACCTGGCTCCCTTTGGCAGTGAGGTTCACTGTTTCATTGATGATCCACAGGTAATCACTAATGCCCAGAATGAGGATATTACCCGCGCCACTGCAGCCGTCCGGCAGGCCAGAGAGCTTTTGCACGGGGGGGTGGCGGTTATTGGCAATGCACCCACAGCACTTATTGAATTGGTGCGGCTCTACGAACAGGGAAAACTTCAGCCAGCCCTGGTAGTGGGTATGCCGGTGGGTTTTGTTAATGCGGCGGAAGCCAAAGAGCTATTGATGGCTTCCGGGCTTGTCCACATCAGTGTTGCAGGGAGGAAGGGGGGTAGTGCTGTGGCCGCCGCCACAGTTAACGCCCTCGCAGATTTGGCCGCGAATGAGAGCAAAGCGCATGGCGCATAGCGCAAAGAGGATTTATGAATGGCAACCACACGCCATGCGCTCTGCGGTTAACGCTCTGGGGCGAACGAAGTGAGCTATAACTGACAATAGCCGTACAACGTGGACATAGATTTAGATGACAGGCAAACGAACCAGGGCTAAGCGCAGGCGCAAAGGAAAACTGCGCGAGGGATTCACCACCGGGACCGCGGCCGCTGCTGCGACGAAAAGCGCACTCCAGCTTCTGTTGACCGGCTCACCTCTTGATCCAATTTCGGTGACTCTACCTGAAGGTAAGGTGTTGAGCCTGCCCCTTCGCACCAGCCTCCTAGACGGGAATACCTCACAATGTTCAGTGATCAAGGACGGAGGTGATGATCCCGATGTAACCCATGGGGCAGAGGTGGGAGCCCGGGTACGAGTCTTGGGGGCAACCGAGGGTAATACTGAAATCATTTTTAGAGCCGGAAAAGGAGTGGGTCAGGTTACCAAGCCTGGACTTCCCATCGCGGTGGGGGAGCCCGCCATCAATCCGGTGCCTCGGCAGATGATCCAGTGGGCGGTGGAGGAGGTGCTGGACTTTTGTGGAGCTGAGAAGGGTCAGCAGGTGGAGGTTGAAGTTTTTGTTACCGACGGAGAAGCCCTGGCGAAGAAGACACTCAATCCTCGGCTCGGAGTGCTGGGTGGTCTCTCTATACTAGGAACTACTGGAATTGTGCGCCCCCTCTCTCATCAGGCATACCGTGAGACCATCCTGGCAGCCTTTGCGGTGGCGCGAGCTGCGGGGCGAGAACTGGTGTTGAGTACCGGTGGCAAAAGTGAGCGATTCGCCAGAAGGTTCCTTACTAACCTCGCTGAAGAAAGTTTTGTACAGATTGCCGACTTTTATGGATTCAGTCTGGAGGCTGCTGTGAACCTGGGCTTCCATAAGGTTACCCATTCAGTTTTCATTGGCAAACTGGTAAAGATGGCGATGGGGCTCCATCATACCCACGCCAGCAGCGGCAACATGGATCTTGGAATTTTGGCGGACATAGCCCGGGAGACCGAGGAGTCCGAACAACTAATTGAGAGGCTAGCAGGGGCAAATACGGCTAGGCATGCCCTTGAGATTATGCAAGAGACGCAAACCACTGACAGAATAATTCCAAACCTCTCAGAGCGAGCAATGGAGGTGAGCAGGAATCATTCGCAAGGGAAACTGGAGATTCACCTGTTTCTTTTTGATTATAATGGACAAGTCATTTTTCGACGCTGATGCTGGATAATGGATGTGAGATGTGAGATTTGGGATTTCGGATTTGGGATTTGGGATTTCGGATATGGGATTTGGGATTTGGGATACGAAATAACAAGGTTAAGCATCTGACATTGCCCATCTCAGATCACCCATCCACCAGAAGCGTTTTCTTGAAAACCATGGTTTTCTAGCGACTTTGGAGTAAAGAGAATGGCGAGCGTAACGGTGGTAGGAACGGGCGTAGGTCCAGAAGACCTAACTGCATCTCACCGGGAGGCGATCCAAACAGCTGAAGTCCTGGTGGGCGGCAAACGGCAACTTGCCCTTTTCGCTGGACATACCGGGGCGACCTGGAGCCTGGGGGCCAATCCCACTGCCACGTTGGAGGAAGTGAAGCGGCATGCCGCCGGAAAGCGGGTGGTGATCTTGGCCTCGGGAGATCCTTTGTTTTATGGTATTGGCAAGCGGGCTCTGGAGGTTTTTGGCTATGAGAATCTCACATTCCTACCAAATGTCACCGCTCTGCAAAAGGCATGCGCTCGACTCAAGCTGCCCTGGGACGGAGCCCGAACCATCAGTGCTCACGGCAGAGAACCCATGGACTTTTTCTTTGAACTTGGAGACCCAGGCTGGATTGTCATCTATACCGATCCGGAGAATACGCCTGACAGGCTGGCAAAGCTGCTCCTGGAGTTCGGCATGAGCAATCGCAAGGTGGCAGTGGTGGAAGAGATCGGCTCCCCTGAAGAGCGCTGTAGGGAGAGTGATCTCGTGGGAGTTACCGGAGAGCAATTTGCGCCGCTCAACGTGATGGTCATCTACCCGTTGGAAGAGCAGCAGGTGACGACCAGGTTCGGCCTTGAAGATAAACGTTTTAGAAAGGAGAAATCTCTGATCACCAAGCGGGAGGCACGAGCCCTTATTCTGGCCGAGCTGCGGCTTAAAGCAGAAGGAATCATGTGGGATGTGGGTGCCGGCTCCGGTTCAGTGGGGATTGAGGCGGTGAGGATTGCTCCCGGCTTGAGGGTATACGCTGTTGAGAAGAAACAGTCCAGACTGGCAATGATCACTGAGAATGTAAGGCGACTGGGGAGCTTTGGGGTCAAAACCGTGTTAGGTGAGGCACCAGTGGTGCTCGAGGATTTGCCGGATCCAGATCGAGTGTTTGTTGGCGGCAGCGGCGGCCATCTTGCCGATATTTTAAAGATGGTGGAGAAACGGCTCCGGCCGGCAGGTCGGGTGGTGGTGAGCGTGGTCACCCCGGAAACTTTTGGCCGAGCCCAGGAATATGCCGAAAAAACAAGACTGAAGCACGAATGGCTGCTGCTCCAGGTTAGCCGAACCGTTCCAATCAAGTCAGGCAAACGGTTAGACCAGGGTGTTGGCATGAGCCGGTTTCAGCCGCAAACACCGCTCTTCCTGCTCAGTTTGTGGCGTTAAGCAAACGAGGGTAGGATTAACCATGAAGTACACGAAGACCACAAAGGCAATAGAACTGGATAAAGTGCTCTACCATTTGCCTTGCTTTTCTTTGTGATCTTTGTGGTTCATATCCACCCTTGGACTAGGTACTTGTGGAGGATCGAAAACTGAAAGTGATAGAGCCGGGAAAAGTATATTTCATTGGCGCCGGCCCTGGTGACCCGGAACTGATCACCGTGCGTGGCGCCTCAATCATCGAGGCCGCCGATTTGATCGTCTACACCGGCTCCTTGGTACCCAGGACTCTTCTGGCTGAGGCAAAAGAGGGGGCGGAGATCCATGACAGCTCCAGTCTAAGCTTAGAGGAAACCCACGCACTTTTGCGTGGAGGTGTCAAGAAAGGTCAGGTTGTGGCACGGGTGCACACGGGTGATCCAGCATTGTATGGTGCTATTCAGGAGCAAATTCAACTGCTGGAACAAGAAGGACTCTCATACGAGGTGATACCCGGGGTAACGGCGGCCTTTGCCGCTGCCGCCGCACTTGGTCGGGAGCTCACCCAGCCGGAGGGGACCCAGACGCTCATCCTGACCAGACTGGCAGGACGGACTCCGGTGCCCGAGAGTGAGAATCTGGCTGACCTTGCTCTTCACCGGGCCAGCTTAGTGGTTTATCTGAGCGTGTCGCGCATTCGTGAAGTGGTAGCGGAACTGGAACAAGGTTATCCGCCGAATACCCCGGTGGTGGTAGCCCATCGGGTTGGGTGGCCCGACGAGAAGTTTATCTCTTCCACATTGGCAAATATCGCTAATAAGGTAGAGGAAAGCGGCATAAAAAAACAAGCAATTATCATGGTGGGAGAAGCACTAGCTGGTGAGCTCAAGGCACGCAGCAAACTCTATGATCCCAGATTCGGACATGGCTTTCGGAAACACCAGCATCCAGTCGAAATCAAGCCGGCTGGGGTGGCGGTGCTGGCCCTCACTCCTGAAGGCAGTAAGCTTGCTGCCGAAATAGCTGCCAGCCTAAAGGACAGCACCCTATATTTGCCGGAGAAAGAAGCCTCGGGTTTTACCCACTCCTCACCTTTTACCGATTTCACGTCGACATTTACCGACTGCTTCGGCCGATACAGAGAGCTGGTGTGCGTCATGGCAACTGGGATCGTGGTACGGCTCCTGGCACCCTTGCTGGCGGGCAAAAGGTTGGACCCAGCGGTGGTGGTAGTCGACGAGGTTGGTCGCAACGCGGTCAGCCTCATTTCCGGACATCTGGGCGGTGCCAACCGACTGGCCCAAAGGGTGGCAGCTATTTCGGGCGGCCAGCCGGTGATTACCACAGCCACCGATGTTCAGGGAAAAGTTAGTTTTGATGAGTTGGCCAACCGCGCCGGACTGGTGATTGAGAATCTGGAAAGAGTCAAGACCCTGAACATGGCTCTTTTGGAAGAGAAACAAATTGGTATCTATGATCCTGGCAATAGACTTCAACCATGGGTTTTCGAGTCCACGCAAGTTCGGGTCATCAAACGGCCGGAGGAGGCCAGGAGTGCAGGATTGTCGGGATGGGTCTATGTGGACGAGGGACTAGATTACTTCGAGCCGCCACCGTGTCTGGTTTTGAGACCGAAAAGCTTGGTGGTGGGGGTGGGGTGTAACCGTGGCACCACCTCTAAAGAGATTGGCGCCGCGGTGGATAAGGTCTTTCAGGAACATGGCCTGAGTTTACACGCGGTTAGAAACCTGGCCACTGCAGAGCTGAAACAAGACGAGGAGGGGCTCAACAACCTGCTTGAAGAGCGCGGCTGGTCCGCAGTGTACTTCTCGCTCTCTGAGCTGCAAGCAGCTGTTTCAGTACCGAGCCCTTCGGAGAAGGTGAAAAAACATCTCGGAGTAGAAAGTGTATGCGAGAAAGCGGCGATGCTAAACGCCGGAGTGGAAGGACTGCTGGTTCCGAAGCAAATTCTGGGGAACGTAACCGTAGCGGTGGCCAGGGTCGCCTCTTTCTAGTGAGCTTGGGCCCAGGAGACAGTGACCACCTCACTCCAGCGGCACAAAAAGCCCTGAAAACCTCCGATGTGGTGGTGGGCTACCGGACCTATGTGGACCTCATCCGACCTATCCTGAGTGATCAAGAGACTATAGCAACCGCCATGCGCCAGGAACTGGAGAGGGTACATCTGGCCTTGGAAAGGGCAATCAGTGGGAAGATAGTCTCTCTGGTATCAAGTGGAGATGCAGGAATCTACGGCATGGCAGGTCTGGTGTTGGAGGTTTGCCGGGCCAAAGGGATTCTATTGGCACCAGAGCCTGAAGGGCTGCAGATTACTTTCATCCCGGGTGTTCCTGCATTTGCTGCGGCCGGCTCTCTTCTGGGGGCGCCGCTTATGCACGACTTTGCCGCCATTTCACTGAGTGATCTTTTGACTCCCTGGGAAATAATCGAAAAGCGACTCAGGATGGCTGCAGAAGCGGACTTCGTCATCACCCTGTACAACCCTAAAAGTAAGAAAAGGGACTGGCAGATTGTCAGGGCACAAGAGATCTTACTGGACTATCGACAGGGCAGCACCCCGGTGGGAATCGTCAGCAGGGCAACTCGAGAGGGTGAGGAAGTCACCATTACCGACCTGGAAAGCATGCTCTCCTTCCCCATAGACATGCAGACCGTGGTTATAATCGGAAACTCCAGAACCTTTTCTCATGGTCCGTTTCTGGTCACTCCCCGTGGGTATCTTGATAAATATGATGTGGAGGAAGGGGAAGACAGCTAGCTGCCACTATGCACCGAGTACAAGGCACAAACCAAGGTATGAGGAGCACCTAGCCAGTAGCCAGAATCCAGGAGATGCTAAAATCGATCCAAGATCTCCCGGCTCCTGACTCCCTGGCCTGAGCTTGCCTGCCCTGAGTTTATCGAAGGGGTCGAAGGGTCAAAGGGTTGAATTCTTACTTCTGCTGGTTTTCTTATGCCTGACTTCCAAAAAGCTGAGAGCTCATGACTCCATAAAGAGGAGGGGACGCATGAACCGTCTTGAGATGAAGATCTTGCTCATTGGATTGATTTTATTCTTGGCAGTGTTGCTGTGGATCTTGAAACCAATTTCCATCCAACGGAGAGCGATCAATTCCAGGTGACGGTGAGCTTCGCGGCTGGCAATGGTTTGAACAAACTCGGTGGCGTTAGTGTGGAATTAAATGCCGATGACCTTGAGGATGACCTAAAGGACATAAACGGACGCAATCGAGACTACCTGCTGGTGGCGTGGTATATGCACACGTTCGATTTGGGTGGAAATTCATCCCTGGGCGTCACCGGAGGCATTATAGACGCCACGGCATACGTGGACGGGAACGTTTTTGCCAACACGCAAATCTTCCAGTTCATGAACGAAGTCTTCGTCAACAGGTTTAGCATACCCTCCTACGACCCGGGCGCAGTCTTGGAATTCAACTCGGGTAAATGGCGCCTTTTTGGGCTCTGGATGAACACCCGAAATGGACCCAGCGATGAAGGAGGTACAGAATACAACTACTTTGCCTTCCAAGCCCGCTACAAACTAGAATCACGTCTTGGTGAGGGCAACTACCGAGTTCTTTTTGACTTCACAGACGACAAGCTGAGGGATCGCGATGATCCCGATGACAAGACACATTTCATCGGTTTCGATACATCCATTGATCAGCAGCTCAGCGAGATATTTGGCGTTTTTCTCAGGATAGGATTTGGGAATGACGACCCCTTGGACCAGGTCCACGATGCGCTTTATTCGGGAGGGCTCAACATCAATGGCAAACTCTGGGGTAGAGCAAAAGATGAAGCCGGTTTGGGTTACGCTTACCTTCATGGTGCGGGAGATAATGACGGGGACATCAAACATACCCAGGTGGCAGAAGCGTACGTTAGGTTCCAATTAAATAGGTTCGCTGATGTTTCTGTGGACCTACAGTACGTTCAAGACGAGGTCAGAGGAGAGCCTGACCCCTCGGTGTGGGTCATCGGTGGAAGAGTAAACGCTTATTTCTAGCACCCGTAATTCCCAGCCACTGGCCAATATGTATTACCCAAAATTGGTATTACCAAATATGGGTAATGTTAGCCAAAACTGGTACGGCAAACAATGAGCAAAAATGTGCGATAGAGCAAGGTTTCCCCAAACAAAACAGCCCATCAAGTAGACACCTTTCTCGCTTGACTGGATTTTGCTGCTGCTGATATGATAGCGAGCCATAAGATGACGGTACCCGCGACGGGTTTAATAGGGAATCCCGTGCAAATCGGGAGCGGTCCCGCCGCTGTAATCCCGACCTCACCGCAGGTGGGGTGCGACTCTCCGGTATACCTCGGGCTGGAAAGTGGGCCAGGACGATCCCAAAACTGAATCCTGCCCGAAGTTAAAGTCACTGCCTCGTAAGTCCCTCTACAGAGCTGGGGACGAAGCGGAGTGGGAAGGCGAGCCGGAGATCGGGAGAGCCAGAAGACCTGCCGTCTAGTTCGAACAGGCAGCGATGGTAAAGGTGCCTGTTCACGGTACTAGGATACCGAACCCACTCGAGGTTGAAGAAAGCTGGGTGCAAGCCTTGAGTCCCAAAAAGGACTCAAGGCTTTTTGTTTTAGAGGCTATCGGCTTGCTTTCCGAGGGGAACAATCCAGGGCGATGGGCCCAATAATGTGCGGCAAAGTTCAGGTTGGTATTGTTGGTATTGATTGGCAGGAATTGGTTTTACGCGTTCAGATTTGAGGTAAAAAAGATGAAAACCAATACCGTAATCAAGCTGCTGGTCCTGGTAGGACTAGTTTCACTCTTGCTGCCACTGCCGATTCGCTATGCCCAAGGTGGAAAAAAACCAGAGAAACAGGGAATCCTCCTAGTGGCTTTCGGGAGCACCATTCCCGAGGCCCAAGTTTCGTTCCAGAGTATTGAATCGTCTGTGAAAAAAGCCTTTCCGGGAGTACCTGTTCGCTGGGCATACACCTCACGCATCATCATCCGGAAGATGGCTAAAGAAGGCAGGCAACTGGCAACACCCGAAGAAGCCCTGGCTAGGATGATGCGGGAGAATTTCACTCACGTGGCCGTACAGTCGCTCCATACCATGCCAGGACAAGAGTTTGACGGCTTATTGGATAATGTTCAGCGATTCGCCGGTATGAGCAAGGGGCTCCGCAAAGTGTCGGTTGGTTATCCTCTACTTAACACCAACGCCGACATGGCAAGGGTGACAGAGGCCATCCTCACGGTGATTCCAAAAGAGCGGATGAAAAATGAGGCAGTGGTCTTGATGGGGCACGGCAGCCGCCATCCCGCCGATGTCTACTATGCTGCTCTGGCCTATCGGCTGCAAAAAAAGGATCCCAACATCTTTGTGGGCACGGTGGAGGGTTGGCCCACGATCGACGATATTAAAACGGATCTGAAGATGAGGAGTATTACAAAGGCCTATTTGATGCCATTGATGTCCGTGGCCGGAAATCACGCCCGCCAAGACATGGCCGGGCCCGAACCGGACTCCTGGAAATCCATCCTGGAGAAGCAAGGCATCCAATGCGTACCGGTGCTCAAAGGCACGGCTGAGTATCCGGAGTTCGTGGACATTTGGGTGGATCATCTCAGAACTGCGTTCGGTAATTTCGCTAACAACTGATGTGCGATGTGCGATGTGCGATGTGGGATGTGCGATGTGCGATGTGAGATGTGGGGTGTGGGATATGAGATATGAGATGTGAATACCAGCAGAATCAATCCCAGATTACTTTTCTTATATCGAAGCCGTAGGGTTGGCCTCACCCACCGATCAGCAAATTTCAATAAAGGGGAGAAACCTGTTGCCTGATTCGGGGCAAATCTCATCAAACTTGGAGGAGATCCGCACTCAGTTAGCTGCCTCCAACAAAGCCTTTGTCTTGGGTCTTGTCCTCCTGGCAATAGTGTCCTTATTATCCGTGCTGGGAGCCACGGGGGTTGGCCGGTTGCAGATCCCGTGGAAGACCGTAATTACAGCAATTGGTGAGGGATTGAGTCTAGCTCCATCCGGAACCGTGGAACGCACGCCGTTGGTGGTGATTTTTGACATTCGTTTGAGTCGGGTGGTTCTCTCTTTTCTCGTGGGGTCCGCTTTGGGGGTGGCAGGATCCGTTTTCCAGGGCATTCTGAGGAACCCCCTGGCCGATCCCTTTACCATAGGTGTTGCCAGTGGCGCGGCTTTCGGAGCTGCCCTCGCTTTTGCTCTGGGGTGGGGTGGAGCCTCGTATCTGGGTCTGGGTACCATCCCCCTGCTGGCTCTCATAGGAGCCCTAACCGCTCTTGCTCTGGTGGTGATGCTCGGCCGAGTTCAGGGACGTATGCGGCGGGATACCTTGGTGCTGGCCGGCATAGTGGTAGCTACTTTTCTCTCGGCCCTCATTGCCTTGATCAAGGCCCTGGACGAGGAGGCGGTCTCAGCCATTGTTTTTTGGGTAATGGGCAGTTTTCAGGGACGCGGCTGGATTCATGTTGGATTTTCGCTACCTTACCTGCTCCTGGGTTTGTACCTGGTGATGTGGCGTGCCCGGGAACTGGATATCCTAACACTGGGCGAAGTACAGGCCAGGCAGCTAGGAGTTGAGGTGGAGCGGGTCCGTCGCCGGCTATTGCTAGGGGCCAGTCTACTCACAGCAGCAGCGGTCTCGGTTTCTGGAGTGATTGGCTTTGTGGGTCTGGTGGTTCCTCACCTGGTGCGGATGTTCATGGGAGCAACGCACCAGCGACTCATGGTTTTCAGCGCTCTTCTTGGGGGGCTCGGCTTGCTCTGGTCTGATGTGGTGGCTCGCACCCTTTTGCCGGGTGGTGAGGAGCTACCGGTCGGCGTGGTCACCGCTCTGGTTGGTGGACCTTTCTTCTGTCTTCTCCTCAAGCGGAGGAGGGGAGGCGTAATCCTTGATTAACGTCGAAGGGCTGACGGCAAGGTATGGTGAGCGGGTAGTGCTCCATGAACTCGATTTCCATGTGGGTAGAGGCGAACTCGTTGGCCTGCTTGGTCCAAATGGAAGTGGTAAGACCACCTTACTCCTATGTCTGAGCAAAGTCGTGCCCTTACATGCAGGACGGGCTGCCGTGTCCGGGCGTGAACTTTCGGCATACTCAGCTCGAGAATTGGCTCGGGTGGAAGCCTCGGTGCCCCAGCGTCTGGAAATCTCTTTTCCTTTTAAGTGTATTGAAGTTGTGCTTATGGGCCGCTACCCACATCAAGGAGAGTTCGGAGGAGATAGTGATGAAGATCTGGCCAAAGCGATGAAAGCAATGGAACTGACCGACACCCTGGATCTCGCGCAAAGGCGGATCACTGAGATTTCCGGAGGCGAAGCCCAAAGGGTGATTATCGCCAGGGCTCTGGCCCAAGAAGCAGAGATTATGCTCCTTGATGAAGCCACAGCCAATCTTGATGTCGCCCACAAAGTGCAGATGTTTGACCTCTTTTTGGAAAAAAACCGGAAGGGCGCCACGTTTCTATGTGCCATGCACGACCTGAATTTAGCTGCCCTCTACTGCCAGCGGTTAATTTTTCTAAAACAAGGGCGCATTAGCGTTGACGGGCCTACTCTGGAGACATTTACCGAGAAGAACCTCTCCAGCATTTACGAGACGGAGGTCAGAATCACTCCGCACCCTGATACCGGGGTGCCTCAAGCAATGTTTGTTCCCGGCGCAGAGCGCAGCGGGCAGAGGGCATAGGGCAGAGAGCAGAGAGCATAGGGCAGAGAGCATGGGGCAGAGGTCAGAGGGCAGAAGACAGAGGACAGAGGACAGAGGGCGGAAGACGGAGGTCGGAGGTCAGAGGTCTAAATCCCGGTTTGGTCGACACATAATGACTTTGGTACTCACTTTGGAGCTGTTGCTGGTTCTCCCGGTGATACCGCTTGCAGAGATTCAAGTGACCGATGATCTGGGACAGGTCATTTCCTTAAAGGAGCCGGCCAGGAGGATCATTTCACTCTACGGGGCTTATAGTGAGATTCTCTTCGCCATGGGACTTGGGGATCGTCTGGTGGCCCGCACCCGGGCGGATCGTTTTCCACCAGCTATTTTGGACAAACCAAGTGTGGGGACCCACTTGCGGCCTAATATGGAGTTGGTGTTAGGGTTGCAGCCGGATCTGATTGTCCAAAGTTCCGGAAGGAAACGTGGACACGAAGTCATCCGCCAGATTCAGAGAAAAGGGTTCACGGTGGCCTCATTTCAACCAACAACCTTTGCAGAGCTATTTTCGGTGATCCACAGACTCGGAACTCTTACTGGCAGAGACGAGACCGCTGGGTTGTTGGTGAAAAGCTTGCAGGGTCGGCTCCAACGATTGAGCCAGAGGTTGGCCGCAACTGAGCGTCGGCCCACCGTGTTTTTTGAGGTGCGTTATCCGAATCTTTTAGGAGCGGGACAACAATCTATCGTGAATGATGTGATTTTGAAAGCAGGCGGCACCAACTGCCTGCCAAACGACAAGAAACTGGTCCGGATTAATATTGAAACCCTAGTGGGCTATGACCCTGATGTGTATGTGGTCCAAAAGGGTCCGATGAACCGGAATCCGGGCAATCCAAAAGACCGATCCAACTTCCAGCTGATCAAGGCGGTGCGCGACGGGCGAGTATTATTGGTGGACGAATACCTGTTTTCTCGCCCGGGCCCCCGCTCGGTGGATGCTGCTGAACAACTGGCAGCATTTCTCCACCCGCAGGTGGCGAAATGAGATTTCGGATTTTGGATTTTGGATTTCGGATTGCAGATTGCGGAATTCTCTATAGGCATAGAGCATGGAGCATAGAGCTCAAAATTTTGAAATTCGAAATTCGAAATTCGAAATCCAAAGAGAACTATGAGGAAAAGATCATGAAACCTGGAACATTATACGGTGTCGGTGTTGGACCCGGAGATCCAGAGTTGATTACCCTCAAGGCCGTCAAGGTATTAAACCAGGTGGAGGTAATTTTTGCCGCAGCTTCAAGCAAAAACGAATACTCCCTGGCACTTGAGAACGCTGAATCTCATATGCACAATGGCGCTGAGGTGGTGCGGCTTAATTTTCCAATGACCCGGGACCGGGACACTTTGGAAAAGGCCTGGGAGGAAAATGCCAACCGAGTTCTGGAATTCCTTCAACAGGGAAAAGACGTGGCCTTTATAACCATAGGAGACCCCCTCACCTATTCCACCTTCGGCTACATTATGCAGACCATAGGCGACATGGCCCCGGAGGTACCCATGTGTGTGGTGCCGGGCATCACCTCCTATCAAGCGGCCACCGCGGTAGCCAAGGAGGTCATGGCCGCGCAAGAGCAAACCTTTTGCGTCATTTCAGGGTCGAAAGGGGGTGAGCGGCTCAAGGATGTGATCAGCCGGGTGGATTGCGTGGTGATGCTCAAGGTGTATAAACATTTTGACGAGATATTGGACACGCTCAAAGAGCTCGGTATGAGCAACCAAGTCACGCTGGTTTCCCGCTGCGGCATGAAAGACCAGGTGATCTGCAAGAACCCGGAAGAACTCAGGGGCAAGAAAATTCCGTACCTTTCTTTGATGATCGTAAAAAAGAAACAATCCAGATAAGTGATCAGTTCTTGCTTTACAGCCCACCTCTCGGAAAGGTGAGATTTTAGGAGCCAGAAGTCAGGAGCCAGTGGCCAGGAGGAAAAGCAAGCCGCCCACGCAACTGATCTCGCCTTCTGGATTCTGAATTCTGACTCCTGAATTCTTCGTGCTTGGTTCTCACTGAGTGGTGACAGGTAGATCGCCTGCAAATGACAAGCACCGTTTTGGAAAAGAAAGGAAAAAAATCGCCGTGGCTGCTGTATGCAATCCTCGGGGCGCTCTTGGTACTGGCCTGGGCTATTTTTTACCTTCGTGGGCCCGAAATCTCCACTGTCTTCAGGGACCCGTCCTTTCTCTGGAAACGTCTGATAAAGCCGTTGCTGCGTATTACCTTTCTTGTTTCCCTGGGGCTTTTCGCAGGCCAGATAATCGAGGCTTCGGGCTGGACCGGCCGGCTGTCGGCGATTGTTCGGCCTCTCATGCGTTGGGGCCGCCTTTCGGATTCCTCCGGAGCTTCTTTTACCACCGCTTTTGTTTCCGGTACAGCGGCTCAGGCCATGTTGGTCACCTTTCACGAGGAAGGCAAACTCACGAGAAAAGAAGTGATTCTGACCAGCCTGTTGAACGGCTTGCCAGCATATTTTCTCCATCTACCCACGACATTCTTCATCATCCTGCCACTGGCAGGTCAAGCCGGAATTCTCTATCTGGTATTGACATTACTCGCCACCCTACTGCGCACCTTGGGTCTGGTGACCTACTCACGGTTGTCACTTGCTCCAAGACCCCTGCACATGGCAGACGAAAAGAGAGAAAGGAAACCTTGGAAGGACGTTTTTCAGGCTACCTGGCAGAAATTCTTCAAGCGGTTGCAGCGAATCATGTTGCTGGTGGTTCCGGTCTACCTGGTGGTGCTGCTGATCAGTGAACTAGGTTTTTTCACCTGGTTGCGCTTGAAACTCGCCGGTGGGATCACCTCCACTCTGGTTCCAGTGGAGGCTATGAGTGTGGTAATTTTTAGTCTCGTAGCGGAATTTACTTCCGGCTTTGCCGCGGCCGGTGCCCTTTTGGAAGCGGGCACCCTTACAATCAGCGAGACGGTGATCGCCCTGCTTCTGGGAAACGTGGTGGCAACCCCCGTCAGAGCGCTGCGACATCAACTTCCCTATTACATGGGAATCTTTAAACCAAAGCTTGGGGTTCAGCTCATTGCTCTGGGACAGACACTCCGAGTGATCAGTGTCATTATTGTCGGTGCGGCATATGTGATTTTGATTTCCATCTAGAGGGCTCTCGCCCGCTCACCCGCTCTGCGGGCTCGCTTGAGTCCTCAGAGGACTCAGAGAAAAAGATAGTAGCGGATGTAGCGGGATCGCTTAAAAAGCCCGGCGAAGCAAGGCGTCCCGATATGGCTATCGGGACAAATTAGCGTTTAAGCGATCCCCTCTTAGACCAAATCAAACCTCACTGATTTGATATGTAAGAGCTCTCTGAGTTCTCTGTGAGCTCTGTGAGAGATAGAATAGCTCGGAGAACGAATATCATGGGAAAAGCTAAAAACCTGATCATTCTAGGCACCGGTTCGGATGTGGGGAAGAGCATCCTGGTGGCTGGGCTATGCCGTATTCTGAAACAGGACGGCCATCGGGTAGCTCCTTTCAAGGCTCAGAACATGGCACTCAACTCTTTCATCACTCCAGAAGGGGGCGAGATGGGACGGGCTCAGGTGGTACAGGCAGAAGCCGCCGGCATCGAGCCGCACGTTGACATGAATCCCATCTTACTAAAGCCCACCTCCAACGTGGGTTCCCAGGTCATATTGCAGGGGAAGGTGCTCGGCAACTTTACGGCTGACGAGTATTATCGGAAGAAACCTGATCTGGTGCCGCAGGTTATGGAAAGCTATGCTCGTCTGGAGGCCAAGTACGATGTTCTGGTGATGGAAGGAGCGGGCAGCGCCGCAGAGATTAATCTCAAAGACAAAGATCTGGTCAACCTCTCTATGGCCGAGCGCGTGGGCGCCCCAGCGTTGTTGGTGGCAGATATCGATCGAGGCGGGGTATTTGCGAGTATCGTCGGACATATGGAGCTTTTCACCCCGAAAGAGCGCAGCATGGTAAAGGGATTCGTTATAAATAAGTTCAGGGGCGATCCATCCCTGCTTTGCTCAGGGGTGGAATTCCTTGAGGCTCGCGCTGGGAAACCGGTTCTCGGTCTGGTGCCCTATTTTACCGATATCCACATAGCCGAAGAGGACAGCGTCGCCCTGGATCTCAAGATGCGGAAGACGAGGCAAAGATCGGAGGAGCAGGTAAGGATAGGAGTTATCCGGCTACCCCACATTTCCAACTACACAGACTTCGACAGCCTAGAACAAGAGCCATCTGTAGACCTCACCTACTTCACCGGTCCCGAGCAGGTTTTCGACATGGACCTGGTGATTTTGCCGGGAAGCAAAAATACCCTCAACGATCTCTACTATCTCCATAACCAGGGCTTAGCTGAGGCGATAGTGTCTTTTCATGCCCAAGGCGGTACCGTGGTGGGGATCTGTGGCGGGTATCAGATGCTGGGCTGGAAGGTGCTGGATCCCTTGGGTGTGGAGAGCGATCTCCAAGAAGTAGCTGGATTGCGCTTGCTGGATATGGAAACAGAAATTCTGGGAGAAAAGGTGACCACCCAGGTCAAAGCGAGAATAGTATGGCCAGAGATGGCCGACCCTGAGGAGCAAGTGCACGGCTATGAAATTCACATGGGGCAAAGTAGAGCGCTAGGCTCGACTGCTCCCCTGTTGGAAATCGTAGAGCGCAACGGCGAGTCAGTACGAGTCCTCGATGGTCTTGTCTCCAGTGACGGTCGCGTCTGGGGAAGCTACCTCCACGGCTTGTTCGATAACGACGGGTTGCGGCACCGTATTATCAGCAGACTCATGGCTGCTGGGCATGTGGTGGCCGGTAAGGAGGGTTTGGGATCTTTCCGTGGCTGGAAAGAGGAACAGTACGACAAGCTGGCCGCGCACCTGCGGAAGCATCTGGACATGGATCGCATCTACCACATTATTGGCATTGACAGTCATTATATCTCCTGCCACCGGACTTGAAACCACAGTACATTATCGTAGAAACAGATACCGGCTTGACAGACAAGACCACTTCATGACATATTCCCTCCCATTGGCTACATCCTGATAAGTTTTCAACAAGACTTATAAACTGACCTGGGTATTGGCTGAATGGGTATGGTGAACCCCGGGTTATCTCGTTTCATTGGAATGAAGGGTGTTGCATTCATCTCATGCCTTCCCACATCTTCCAGGTGTTTTCTTCATATTCTTTAACAGCTGAGGCTATGGTGTCGCAAAAGACGAGCACCGGTTGTGAAATTATAGGGGGCACATGTTAGGCGATTCTTTACCTGTATTCTAATGCTTGCCTTTACTGTGCTTCGCGACGAGCAAGGAGCAGGACATGAGGAGATTTGTGACGATCTTTTTCGGCTTAGTGTTCATATCGGCCTGCCAGCTGCCACCACCTTCTCCACCTCCAGATCCTGATGCCGAACTCATTGAAAAGGGCAGAGAGATATTCTTTAATGAAACCTTTGAGGGCAATGGCAGAACCTGCGGCACCTGTCATCCGGCAGAGAACAATTTTGCCATCGATCCCTCGTTTATCGCCACTTTGCCGGATGACGACCCGCTCTTTGTGGCCGAATTCATTCCGGACCTGAGAGAGAATTTCGAAAACCCCAGATTGATGCGGGAGTTCGGTTTAATTCTGGAAAATCTGGATGGCTTCGGTGATCTGGCTAATAGATTTACCTTGCGGGGTGTACCGCACTTGCTGGGGTTGCGGCATTCAGTTGCCAGCGCTCAAGGGCCCAGGACCGGGTGGTCCGGCGATGGAGCACCGGGTGATGGCTCGTTGCGATCGTTTACTGTTGGGGCGGTGATCCAACATTTCACCAAGACCTTAAACCGTATTTCCGGTGTTGATTTTCGTCTTCCCACCGACGAAGAGCTAGATGCCTTGGAGGCATTCCAGCTCTCCCTGGGGCGTCAAGAAGAATTGACTTTGCCGCTACCATTGAAAGGTACGGTGGCCAAGCGGGGACAGGAAATTTTCAATAGCGGTAGTGAAGGCAAGTGTTCTGGTTGCCATTTCAATGCCGGCGCCAATGCTAACCCTGCTATTTTCGGTCCAGATGCGGGGAACTTGAATTTTAACACTGGGGTTGAAGACCTTCCTGACCAACCACAAGATTTAACCGGCGAGTTGGTACCACCTGATGATGGATTCGGTATACCGGGCGACGGGACCTTCAATACTCCTTCGGTGGTGGAGGCGGCAGATACCGGCCCATTTTTTCACAATAACTCGATTGAAACCATAGAGGGTTCGGTAGCCTTCTACAACGGCGATGCCTTTAATAACTCGCCGGCAGGTCAGCTTTTACAACAAGCTACCGGAAGCGGTATTAATCTGGACGGCACCCAGGTAGTGGAGGTGGCCGCTTTTCTCCGAGTGATTAATGCCCTGGAAAATATCAGGCAGAGCATTGAACTGTTAGATGCGGTTGCCCAGAAGACCTACCGAACGAGCCAAGGTGCCAAAGCATTGCTGAATCGTGCCGGGCGAGAAACTGAAGACAGCATTGAGGTTATCTCAAGTGGTGGTCTACATCCCGAGGCGGTAACGTATTTGGAAGAGGCACTCAGGCTGATAAAAAAGGCATCGCGCAGCATATTTTTCAAGAGTCGGTTCGCTCGGGAAGCTATTGAACAGCAGCAAAAGGCGCGGGCTGAACTCATTGAGACATCATGAGCCTCATTCTTTGCAAACTTGTAACTATAAGGAGGTCCCTAACCATGTTAAATCGCATGATATCAATAGGAGTTACCATAATTTTAGTTGGGGTTACGTCGTATGCGTTCGCTGAGAAGGCAACCGAAGTATATATCCCCATTGGGAAATCCCCAGGCTTATCTGGTAAATATGCCGTCTACGGGAAAATTGATAGAGTTGATTATCAAAATAAAACAATCACTATGTCAAATTCTTCCGGAAGTTACTTGGTGACAGTAACAGAGCGCACGATGATATTTTTGGATAGAAGCAAAGTCAAGTTAACGAATTCATATGGCACCTTTGCCGATTGCAAGAAGGATATGATGGCTGAGGTCAGATTTGCAGATGACTCGCAAGCAAAGCCTGCTGAATGGATTAAATTGCAGATAGAGTGACGATCACACTGATTCATTGCAGCGCATGATCACAGACAGAGTTGCTTCTTATTCTGCATTTTGAACAATCCTGATTGCTCGAGAAGAAGGGTTGCAAGCTTGTGGAAAAATAGCGGACTCCCGGGCACATTGACCTTCTTCCTGCAAACCGCTGCGAGCTCACGGGAGAGTCAGTCGGTACCGAAAGCTACCCCCCCGGCTCCAGGATGGATCCTTTACCCCAGGCAGGAGAGAGGATGTAGATGAGAGGGTGACAGGTGTCCGAGAGGATCTCAACCGTGTTCGGTTCCTTAATGCTAGAGGCTTGAGCATCGAACATCGAGCCCGTGGGATTATTACTCACCCCAGTGAAATCTTTTGACCTTGTCAAATATTCTATGCTAAGGTTGGCTCTGTAAGTGTTTCCACTGCTGACACATTGAGTTCTCAAAAGTGTTCCTATTTTTTCATCTCAATCCAATAAGGAGAGGTCTATGGTGAAGACAAGAAAGTGCTTTTTGCTGGTGGGATTCCTTGCCGCATTTCTTTTTGTCATAGGCTGTGCCGGTTTAGGGGGGGAGACCAAGAAGGATGAGGATACCACTCCCAGAACACTGCCCGCCTACGATTACAGCGGAAAAAAGATATCAGTTGTGGTTATGGACTTTGAAACGAGCGTTCCAGGCCATGGCTGGCGGGTCGGGCATGGCGCCTCTGATATGCTCATCACCGCTCTGGTCAAGACAAAGAAATACCGAGTGTACGAGCGCGAGAGACTCAAGAGCATCATGAAAGAGCAGAACCTGCAGATGAGTGGCGCTGTTGATCAGACTACCGCGGTGGAAATCGGCAAACTCGTGGGGGCCAAATACATCATCACCGGAGCGGTAACCGAATATGGTGTGGCCAAATCAGGTGCCCATGGGGGCGGCTGGTTCGATGTTGGAAAACAGCACTACAGGGCCACGGTGGACGTGCGTGCCGTTAGCGTCAAGACCGGCGAGATTGTTTTTGCTGATACAGGTTCCGGCGCACTAAAAAGTAGATCAGTCAAGGTTTTGGGCATCGGCGGTGGAGAAAGCTACGACGAAAAGAAAGCCTCAGAATCCATGCGTATGGCCATTGACGATGTAATGTCAAGGATCTATATAGAACTGAACTGATCTGTAGTTTACACTGCGTCGCACCTCTACACGCTGCACCAGGGCATTGGCAATTGCCCTGGTGCGGCTTTTTTGTTTTTATGTGATGATTCTATTTTTACCTTGGCTTCTCTGCCGTTGTTCGGAAGCTAATCTGCATGCACCGAGTAAGGTTCGTCTCCATACCGGCTGAAGGGGTATGGTATGGACGTGTCTGCAATTTCCTGGGGCGAGCCGGTGACGAGCTCTCTTCGTGTTGGGTCGCAAACAGCTCAGTCCAGACCCGGCCGACATATTGGGATGCGTTTTATTCATGAGCGAAGACCAGACACCTAGTCATTTACCCAATGCGATAGCCCAGACTATCCGCCAAGCTTTCGAGGTCTATACAGACCAGTACAGAGCTATTACGCAAAGGGCCAAAAACCGCTTCGAGACAAGGGACTGGCGCGGCATGCAAGCCGATGCCGGAGAAAGGCTGGACCTTTACACAAATGTAGTGGATGACACTGTGGTTGAGATCACCCAGTTGTTGGGTGGGCGAGTTGGTGACCCCCTGATCTGGGCGAAGACCAAGGTTGTTTATGCTGCGCTGGTCGCGGCCCTGGACGTTTGGGAGCTTGGAGAAACGTTATTCAATTCAGTCACCCGAAGAATATTTTCCACTGTTGGGGTTAATCCCCAGATTGAATTTGTCGATACCTGCTCTCGAAGCCAACCTTTACAGCTCAGCCAACCTCCATATCGCACCTATGATGGAGGGCAGTCAGCCGCTGTCCTAATGGAAACCATCCTCCGTGATTACGAGTTCCAAACCGGTTACGAGGATATCCAGCGAGATGCACAGTCAGTGGCGGAGCGGGTAGACGACCATCTGCGGACCATTGGCAAGCTGGCGCCCATAGAGCGAGCGGAGATGCTTAACCCAGTCTTCTACCGCGGCAAGGGTGCGTATCTCATCGGGAGAGTGTTCACCTCCGCAGACTCTGTCCCCCTGGTGCTGGCATTGCTCAATACGGTCGGGGGTATCGTCGTGGATGCTTTGCTCTTGGATGAGAACGAAGTCAGCATTTTGTTTAGTTTCACGCGCTCCTATTTCCACGTAGATGTTCAAAGACCGTCTGAGATCGTCAGCTTTCTGAAATCAATCATGCCGCGGAAGCGGATAGCTGAGCTCTATATTTCCATCGGTTTCAATAAGCACGGCAAGTCTGAATTGTACTGTGATCTCCTGCAGCACCTCGCCCATTCTGATGAGAAGTTCGAAATCGCTGAAGGAGAAAGAGGCTTGGTCATGGTGGTATTCACCATGCCCGACTACGACGTGGTATTCAAGGTGATCAAAGATCACTTTTCATCTCTCAAGGAAACTACCCGCGAGACGGTCATGTCCAAATATTACCTGGTTTTCAAACATGATCGGGCCGGTAGGCTGGTGGACGCACAAGAATTCGAGCATCTGAAAATCAGCCGCAATCGTTTTTCAGATGATTTGCTGAAGAATCTACAGCACGCTGCAGGCCGAAGTGTCATTGTTGCAGATGATCACGTTGTCATCAAGCACGCCTATGTGGAGCGGAGAGTGATCCCCTTGAACATCTACCTACGCGAAGCTGAGGAGACAGCGGCGCGGAAAGCAGTGGTGGACTATGGCAATGCCATAAAAGACATGGCAGCCACCAACATTTTTCCGGGTGATATGTTGCTCAAAAATTTCGGCGTGACGCGCCACGGGCGCGTGGTTTTTTACGATTACGACGAACTCCGCTTGTTGACCAGCTGCAATTTCAGAGCAATGCCTCAGCCTAGAAGTTATGACGAGGAGTTATCCGACGAGCCGTGGTTTACAGTTGGCGAGAATGACATTTTCCCCGAGGAGTTTCAGTATTTTTTGGGATTACAAGGAGCTTTACGAGATGCGTTTGTGGAGCAGCATGCAGACTTGTTTGAGGTACATTTTTGGCACCAGATCCAGGCCCGAATAAAGGCAGGAGGAATTATCGATATCTTTCCTTACGAACAAAGCAAGCGATTGAGAAGCGCAGAGCGCATAGCGCATTCTTCGACCCCTTCGACCCTTCGACCCCTTCGATAAACTCAGGGCAGGTAAACTCCCCGCATCTGCGCGCCCCGCGACAGGCTCGGGACAGGCGGGACAGGCAGGGCAGGCTCGCTCAGGACAAGTAACGCTCTGCGCTTTGCGCTCTGCTATGACTGCCTGCTGCAGTAAAATGGGGCCCACCCTCATCTTGTGCACAGCTTCGTGGCGCACGATGTAATAGTAACTTCGATAGTGATCGAAGTGCGTTTGCCCACCTGATAACCAATAAAAGTCACATTTCCTTCTCATACCTTGCAGATATAAAAATGCTGTGAAAGCGGGAAGTGTTTTGTGCTCTTGGGGGACCCGGGAGTTGGGCCTGACGACGGTTGAATTGGCAAAGAGGCTTCACCTATCGCAGCCGACCGTCAGCCAATGGGCCATGCGAGTCCGTAAGGTAGCATTGGCAGAGGGATTGAGGCTGAATATGGTTCCACAATGATGTATCAAAGGGCGTCCTTCATTTGCTAAAATTTTCTTATGCGAAATTTTCCCCTTGACAAATTTTCTTTTAAAGTGATATAAGATCGATTAATTTTCGATTTAGAAATTAGGCCCCTTATGAAAAAAATGAATTTTGATACATTGGACAATGAGATCATTCGTCTACTGACAGAGAACGGGCGAATGCCCATTGGAGACTTGGCCAAACGACTCAATGTAACAGCCCCGACAATACGTAAAAGGATAAAAGACCTCGAGGAAGATGGAATATTTAAAGTTTCAGGCCTTATCGATCCAAACCAACATCAAGGAATGATAACGGCTCTGGTAGCAATGAGCGTCCGGTCGGGTGGAAAGATGGATCAAATACTGGAGAAAATAGCCAACTTGCCAAATGTCGCCTGGGCAGGGGTCGTTACCGGGCGCTACGACATTATTGCAGAGGTAGTATGCAGAGGTGGTACGGCCGAATTATATCGATTTACTACTGAAACGATTCTCAAAATGGGCAATGTGATTAGAAGCGAAACTTTTGTCATTATGAAATCTGGAAATAACTGGATCCGTCTGCCCGAGGGAGTGGACGAAATTTAATAAAGGAATAAGGCAATGAATCAGAATCATTACATCCAAATGGAAGAAGAATTCGGCGCACATAATTACAAGCCTTTAGATGTTGTACTCTCGAGAGGTAAGGGTATTTGGGTATGGGATGTGGATGGCAAGAAGTATTTGGACTGTTTGTCTGGCTATTCCTCCGTCAACCAGGGACATTGCCATCCAAAAATCATGCAAACTATGATTGAACAATCCCATAAACTGACAATGACCTCCCGAGCATTTCGCAACGATCAACTGGGCCCTTTTTACAAGGAGCTTTGTGTATTGACTCGTTCACATAAAGTGCTGCCGATGAATAGCGGGGCAGAGGCGGTAGAAACCGTCATCAAAGCGGTTCGAAAATGGGGGTACCAGATAAAAGGAGTGCCAAAAGATCAGGCCGAAATCATTGTCTGCGAAAATAACTTCCATGGAAGAACCATTGCGATTATTGGATTCAGTAGCGAGGATCAATATCGAGATGGATTTGGCCCGTTTACGAAGGGTTTTAAAATTATTCCCTTCGGTAACGCCAAAGCATTTGAAGAGGCAATTACACCGAACACCGTCGCAATAATGATCGAACCAATCCAGGGAGAGGCGGGCATCATCGTACCTCCAGAAGGATATCTAAAGAAAGTCAGAACCATTTGCGAAAAACATGATGTTGTTCTCATTTTGGATGAAATTCAAACTGGGTTGGGGCGCACGGGCAAACTCTTGGCAGAAGAGCATGAGGGCATCGAGGCGGACGTGACCGTCATCGGCAAATCACTTTCTGGAGGATTTTATCCGGTTTCTGCGGTGTTATCGACAAGCGAGGTGCTTGGGGTTTTCATGCCAGGGGATCACGGAAGTACTTTTGGCGGAAATCCTTTAGCCTGTGCGGTTGCCCGAACAGCCATCAAGGTCTTGATTGAAGAAAAAATGATTGAAAACTCCGCTAAAATTGGCGAGTACTTCATCTCCCAATTGAAACAAATTAGGAGTCCTTTCATCAAGGAAGTTCGGGGAAAAGGGCTCTTAATCGGTGTAGAACTCGTCCCAGAGGCAGGTAGCGCCAGACCATTTTGTGAGCGTCTTATGCAACAAGGGTTGCTTTGCAAGGATACCCATGAAAACGTCATCCGCTTTGCACCGCCCTTGGTGATTACCCAAAAAGAAGTTGACTGGGCTCTGGAAAGAATAGAATCGGTGCTGGCCAGCTGAACTCCCCCTTCAAGGTCAGGGATACATTAGAACAATTCGACCTGAAGTTTGCACCTTCTTGTGAGAATCCGCAAAGCCGAAGTCTCTTTTACGATCAAACTGATTGGTTCAGCGGCCAGCAGTGGGATTCAACTATACACTGCTTTAACTTGTAAATCGAATAGGGGATAAGCAAAACGAGGTAAGTTATGGAAAATTCAATATTTACAATTCCAGAACCTGCCAACGAACCTGTTTTTTCTTATGAACCGAAAAGCCAAGAAAGAGAACTTATCCTCCAGGAGCTTGAAAGACAATCCAAAGAAACAATAGAAATTCCGCTGATCATCGGCAACAAGGAAATCAAGACCGGTGATATTGGTAAAGCGGTGATGCCCCACGATCACGCCCATATCTTGGCCACCTTTCACAAAGCAGGGGAAAGGGAAATACGTATGGCAATCGAAGCGGCCCTAGAAATAAAGCGTGATTGGGAAAACCTGCCATGGATCGAGCGGGCGTCTATTGCCTTGAAAGCGGCAGAATTGATCTCAACCAAATATCGGTACATCTTAAACGGTGCTACCATGTTGAATCAATCTAAGAATGTTCAGCAGGCAGAAATTGATTCCACCTGTGAACTGGCGGATTTTTTGCGATTCAATGCTCATTACATGTCGCAAATCTATCAGAGCCAGCCCCTTTCATCTTCTGGGACCCTCAACAGGATGGAATACCGGCCTCTGGAAGGATTTGTTTTTGCCGTAACCCCTTTTAATTTCACGGCCATTGCGGGAAACCTTCCTTCAGCGCCGGCGATAATGGGAAACACCGTGCTGTGGAAACCTGCTTCCAACGCCGTTTTTTCCGGTTACCATCTGATGAAACTTTTCCAGGAGGCCGGCTTTCCCGACGGTGTTATCAACTTTATTCCGGGTTCAGGAGCCGCGATCGGCGACATAGTCCTTGGGGATGAAAATCTGGCCGGAGTCCATTTTACCGGATCCACGGACGTATTCCAGAGGATGTGGAAAACCATCGGCGCCTGTATCCCAAAATACAAATCCTACCCCCGGATTGTCGGAGAGACCGGAGGAAAGGATTTTATTTTCGCCCATGAATCGGCCGATGTAGAACCACTTATCACTGCTCTGGTCCGGGGCGCCTTTGAATATCAGGGACAAAAATGTTCCGCAGCTTCCCGGGCCTATATTCCAAAATCTTTGTGGGCCTCGGTTAAAGAAAAGCTGGCTGTGGTGTTAGGGGATGTCAAAACGGGTGACCCGAGGGATTTTTCAAATTTCGTTAATGCGCTCATTGACGAAAAGGCATTCGATAATGCTATGAGCTATCTCAAAAAGGTCGAAGCATCGAAAGACGCTGAGATAATCTTTGGCGGTCATGGCGACAAGTCTAAAGGGTACTTTCTCTCACCGACAGTCATTGAGGTCAGAAAGCCTGGTTTTGTTACTATGCTGGAAGAAATCTTTGCCCCGATACTTTCCGTATATGTGTATGATGACAACCGATACGAAGAGACCCTAGAATTGTGCAATAAGACTTCTCCCTATGGCCTGACGGGTGCAGTGTTCGCCACTGACCGTAAGGCCGTCGTGCTTGCGAGTGAAATACTTCGTCACGCTGCCGGGAACTTTTACATCAACGACAAGCCGACAGGCGCGGTAGTCGGTCAGCAACCTTTTGGCGGAGCTAGGGCTTCGGGTACGAATGACAAGGCGGGCTCTTGGTTGAACCTGCTGCGCTGGACCAGCGTACGAACTATAAAGGAAAACCTCTGTCCGCCAAAAGACTTTCGTTATCCGTTCATGGATTGATATAGTTTTTCCCATGCAGTATGGGGTCTATCACTTGGCAATCGGCTAGATTATCTTTAAGAAAGGCTTCGGATTAGTTGCTTTCGCGTATGTTTTATGTGACCAAGCTTTCTTCAATCTTTATTCCCCTACTTTTCAATCCCTTCAGAAAAAGATCAACGGGCATATCCCTGACCGGAGAGAGGATACCCTTTTTATTGATTTCTCCTTTTGCGATCATCTCGGCGGCAATGCAAGCCGGGTAGCTTACTCCCAAGGACATCCCCATAAGACCGGTTGTCAAATCTCGCTCTATCAATACATTGATGATCAGTTTTTTCTTTTTGCCATCCTTAGTTCCGATATAGACATTGTGCATAACCGCCAAATCTTTTTCCTTATTTTCATATTGGAGCTGCGGCTCAAGCCATTTGACAAAAAATTCAAAAGGTGAGATTGCACAAGGCAGCCCGTCCACCGGTGATTCGGAAAAGCAGCCAAATTTTTTCAGAGGGCGCCAAAAGGCAGACCAACCAGGCCACCGAAGGGAATACCGCCCCGTTTCTTTTATCGTATTCGATAATTCGAGAAGCTCAATAAAATGAGCGGCATTACCGTTTGGAATCGCCTCGAGTTTTCCTAAACCTGGAAAATCAATTTCATGGATGAAAGGATTGTCATGCTGATCTTTTCCTAAAATCTCGATTAATGTTCCATCTCTTATAAGAGTGGCATTCCTTTGTTGACTTCTCAAAACTGCGTCCCAATTCCAACTGATCTTGTAACCAAGAGGGTTAGTACAGGCCGTCTTTTCAGGTATTCCCCCACAGTAAGAGTTGAGCACATGCAATTCATCAAATTGCCTTAGCCCATACCGATAAAGAACAAGATCAATTCCCGGATCCAGGCCACATTCAGGCATAATAACCACGCCTTTGTCGACCACCTTATCTTGCAATGAGTGGATCTGGTAAGCGTAATTCGTATTGACTAAATTAACCCCGGCTCTGATAGCAGCTTCGGTTACTGATTTCACAAAGTGTGGGGGCAGAAAATCAAGCACGACATCAAATCCCTTACTCATTAATGAAACCAGTGCTTCTTGATCATTTAAATCCATTTTTTCTAATCTTGTTTTTGCTTGGTCCACATAAGTGAGGTCTCGTATTCTATCGGTAAAAAGATCTGCGACAACGATTGTGCTTACCCACTCACGCTTGGAGAGATCAAATAAGGCCGCCTTACCCTGAATCCCGTAGCCACCTAATACGAGTACTTTCATTTCTTTCTCCTTTTATCGGCCTGTCCACGCTTTTATTGCAGTTTCTAGCCGTTCATTAGGCAATGAACTTGAAGCTGTTGCTGCGGCCGAACAAGTTCTAAAAATAAATCCTAATCTTATGCGAAGACACTACCCCACAAAAACAAGGCTGGTATAGAGCGGTATGTTGCAGCTCTCCGTAAAGCTGGACTGAAGTGATCGAAAATGGACGGCTCATCATACTCGTAAGGTTTGTATATCTGCTATGAGGGCAAAGATATCAAGGGCACTAAATATGTGTGATATCGTTTTTCAATAATTGTAAACCCGTTTCTCAGGGTTTGGCCTTTTATTCAACACCGAAAACCTGGTTCTTGGTGCCAGGTCAGAGTTCAATGGCTTTGCCGGTAGAAGAGGCTTAAGGCTCAAGGCGCAAGGCATAAGGAGAGAATAAGTCTTCTTTTATTGTTTTTGCCCTGTACCTTGTACCTTAAGCCTTGAGCCGTTCCCTTTGGGGCAGTGCAAAGCCCCTTTGGGTACGGATTCTTTACTTTTCTCCATTTCGGCTGGTAGTCCCAGCGCTGGTATTAATGATGTTTCGCTTTCTATTTAAGTCCCGTTCGTTCTGTTCTCACCGGTATTGCCAGCCTAAATAAAATGTTCGAGTTAACCCTAACGTTGCATACCTACACCGGTAAAAACCGCTTTGCTCGCGCGATAGCACGTCATCTAAAGCTGTGCTCGCCTCGGACAGGACTTCACGTACGGTAAAGTACGCCTCGACCTGTCCGAGCCTGTGCGCAGCCACATCTGACGCGCTCTTGCGCGTTTTTCCTCAACGCAGGTATGCAACGTTAGGGTTAATTAGCATGTGACATGACAAGATGTCTATTTTTCCTTCATCTTTGAAACGCCGGGAATGAGCGTCACCGTGCTGGTTACCCCCGAAATACTTCTTACCTTATCATGAACAAACTGCCCGATGATTTCAGCATCAGAGGACAACAGGTCTCGTGTTAACATTATCTTTACAAGGAGATCAATTTCTCCATGAACGATATGAACCTCCTGTACTTCTTCAAGCGTATAGAGTTTATCCATTATTTTTAACTCACTTTTTGCTTTAACATTTATGAGAATGAACGCCGTTATTCCCCGCTGCATCTCAGGATATTCGATCTTTTTCGTATTTGACATTTTATTTCTAAATTCCTCCATGTTATCAGTCAGGATACGGTCTATTGTGCTTCCAAAATTTCGCGATCTTTGCTTTTCCCATTGATGAACTGAAATATAAGTATAAAGGTCTGCAATCGTCCGTCTAGGGAAAGCCTCAATGAGACCTGCTTGATTGATAATATCAGTCAAGGGTTTATAGATCGTTTGAAACCAGTCTTTCGCAGCGCTTTCAAATGAAACCGATTTTTTTGTCTCATGCTTTAAAAATTCCTGATGCTTTGAAATCTGTTTAATAAGATGGATATACTGGCCAACTTCTGTCAGATTTATTGGGTGTGGTAGCCTGGCGATTTCGTTAAATTCACTTTTATCCCGATAGAGAATATTTTCCAGAGTGTCTTTGGACGGAATAAATTCTACGATTTCCGCATCGATTTCGAGGAGACCGATTTCTTTTGCAGCTGCAATACGGTGATTTCCATCCAGAACGTAGTATTCATCTTTGATTTGATAGAGCTTGACCGGGGGAAACCGTTTACCGCTTGTCATTGCCTGCTTTATGACTTTAAACCTGTCAGAAGGCATATGTTGCATTAATCGAAACTTATTGTCGAAATCATGATATCGTCCTACACTTCCCACTATCTGTTCCACCGACACCGAACTGAATCCCCTTTTCTTGTGATCAAAGGCTTCTTCTTTTTGTTGGTCTTCCTTGAAAGATTTTGCAAATTGATCACGGGTGCGGCCATTCTGGGCGCTTACCAGTTTATTCCGAAATTTGGTCAGTATTGATTTCAAAAAGGTAGTAGCCATAGGTGTTAACAACTTTTGTTTTGTTAATTTTTGTTATGCGTTCGGCGGGATCATTGAACTCTGCATGGATGTGGCCATGGATAAAATAGCTCGGGCAGTAGCGGTCAATGAGCCACCGGAAACTTTTAAACCCTCTGTGACATAGATCTTCTGCATCATGGATATAACGTGGTGGTGCATGGGTAATGACAATGTCGATACCTTTTTGCCACCAAATTTTGGGTCGAAGGCTTCGGATGGTCTTCCACATTTCTTTTTCGGTATACTGCTGTGGTCCTCCACTGTACCAACGTGACCCTTCAAGACCCAGCATTTTGATCCCCTGGAATTGGATTATTCTTGCATTCAGGTCGATACATCCAACAGGAGGCTTTGAATCAAATCGGATATCATGATTCCCGCGCACATAATAAAGGGGGGCGTTAAACGAAGTGTTGAGATTAGAGAGGTATTCAGGAGGCAGGTCTCCGCATGAAAGGATGAGATCGATTTTTGGAAACCGCTCAACCTCGACATTATCATACAGGGCTGATACTGCATAGTCTGAAACAGAAAGTATTCTCATTCGCCTACACCATTTAATGTAACATAATAGATATGTACCTAAAATGAAAGGTTAAACTCTCATTTTAATTAAGAAGGCTTTTTATAAATGTTACGGCATTCCTCCACGGCAATGCGGGCAAAAAGTTTGTGGGTGATACGCCTATATACCATCAGTCGGACAGTGAGCTTCTTGATTTAATACCTCAGGTTCAGCGTATCCGATATGCAGCGCCGGAGCGGGTGCCTTTTGAGGTGTTTAAGGCAGCAGCAAGGACAGGATTCTACATTTCTCGAACGAAGGTGATGATGGAAGGGCGGATCGAGCTTTTGCAGTATTTCCAAGAGCAGAGTATATGCGATAGTTATCACCGGTATGGGAACCTAGGAGAACGTGCTCTGATTTAGGCCCTTATCTTTTGCCAGATTAAATTCAAGCCGAGCATAGATTCAGGGAAGTAATCGCCACTTTAGAGTCTCACCTATTGTCCCCCCACCAATGAACAAACCGTTGGCCCTTTTTTTGCAGCACCAAATGAGGGTATTCTTAGAGGTAATGAGCGGTGATGTCGGTTTCGGTATTTTTCATTTTCAATATCGTGAGTGTTGCGGGATAAGTAGGTGTCGTCTTTCGTAATTTACGATCAGGTATGAGACTTTCCGCATTATAAAACGGATAATACACCGTATAATCTAAGGTTAGGCAGCAAGAAAAATCATGTACAGACTCATAATCGCATTTATTCTGGTGCTGTCGATTTTCTCTCCTTCGAATGGGAGGTCTTCTGAACCCCATTCAAATGATGAAATATATATTTCCTTTTACAACAGAACGGTTAAACATCTTCTGCCGCAATTCAGAATTCCGAGAACGCAAGACCTTAAATATGCTTGGTCATGGAAGAACTCATTTGTGTACAAAACAACGGATAACGAGAAGAAATACAAAGCACCGTATTGGACCAAAGGATTTTTCAATGGTGATGACATAATTGATTTTGCGTATATCTTAATAAATAAAAATGACAATAAGAAATATTTATTCGCTATTTTGTCGATAGGTAATCAATATAAACCAATCTTATTGCAAGATGAACATGACGATGAAATGGGAGTAGCCACACAGCATCAGGAAAGGGATATTGGGAGTCTAGTAAGGACGATCCCCCAAAGATCTATGTGAAACGGCAAGCTATCTCCTTTTTTGCTTTTGAAGGTGCAGGATCATTGTTCGTGTGGGACGAAAAGGAAAATAACTTTAAGAGACATTGGACGAGTGACTGATTGTTCAGCGTTGATAAATTCTTGCTGGCTGCCTAACCAATCGCTGCAGACGGACCCATTCGACTCGCTGCGCTCGCTCAGAACCGCTGAGCTCGGCCGTTAGCCGGAGTATGAAATGATAAAGATATCTTACACAAACACCATAGGCGATATTATTTGGTTTAATCTTCATTTTCTGCTACGTCACAAATTTACATGGGCCTTCTTTCTATTTACTTATGTGACAAGTTTTCTTCCAGCGCTGCGGAAAAATTTCGATGATGCATTACAGTTTACAGTAATAGGAACTATTATGTTTCCCTTTAGTATTTTCTTTATGGCCATCATACTTATCATCGTAGTAGTTGCATGGATATCTCTTACTCGTACTAAGAGTAAAGATAAGGTTGTCCTTACTGAGCATAGGCTAACCTTTAGTCAAGAGGAGATGATAGAGGAAACAGAGTTCAATAAGTCCGTATTCAAGTGGAATGGAGTTCTGAAAATGGAAAAGACCAGGGGGTACATCTATATCTTTATCAGCTCAGTTATGGCTCATCTAATTCCTCGAAGAAGTTTCGAGTCAGATCGAGAATACAGTGATTTTTTCAAGCAGGTGAACGAATTGTATCAAAACGGAAAGAATATGCCCGGCTAACCACTCGCTGCAGACGGACGGGGGCAAACAATTCCTTTCGTTTTTCAGTACTGAGTACGCAAGGGTGCACAGCAACCACCCATCAGCCCCGCCGCTGAGCTCGGGCGTTAGCCCACGTGACTATTTAGACAAAAAATGGTAAGGTCGCTCTGGAGGTTAAAGATTATGACCAAGATTGAGAAACTCGAACGCGAGGTCCAAGAGCTTAGTCGCGCTGAGCTTGCCGCCTTTCGAGATTGGTTCCGCGAATATGACTCTGACGAGTGGGATCGGCAAATTGAAGAGGACGTCCGGGCTGGAAAACTCGATGCATTGGCGGAAGAGGCGATTGCTGAGCATAAAGCTGGAAGGACCAAACAACTTTGAAGCATTTTGCCTCACCTCGTTTCTGGGAATGCTACGATCGGCTCCCGCCGGCTGTGCGTGAACTCTCCGATAAGTCTTTCCAACTTTTGAAAACAGACCCTCGACATCCCTCGCTCCATTTCAAGAAAGTTGGCAAATATCGATCTGCCCGGGTCGGCCGCTACTATCGTGCGCTCGCCGTTGAGGTCCCAGAAGGATTGCTTTGGTTCTGGATTGGGACCCACTCTGAATATGACAAGCTCGTGGGCTAACCACTCGCTGCAGTCGGACCCTTCGACTCGCTCCGCTCGCTCAGGGCCGCTGAGCTCGATCGTTAGCTGGTCTTGGATTAAGGCTTTTATTCCCTTTCTGTCAGTTTCTGCTTGCCTTTGCGTTAATAGTGTCATATTATGACACTATGAAGCTGAGTAGCAAACATAGCAAAACGCTTCGCGCCATATTCGAAAATCCAGTCCGCTCAAATATCCCATGGGCAGATATTGAGAAGTTGCTAGCTGCGTTTGGCGCGGACTTAACTGAGGGCAGAGGCTCTCGCGTGCGTATATATTTAAACCAGATCCGAGCCGTGTTTCATCGCCCTCACCCACAAAAAGAGGCGGAAAAAGGTGCCGTGAAGTCGATGAGACGCTTCTTGACAGAAGCAGGCATCCGGCCTGAGGAGTAAGGCTATGCTTAAATACAAAGGTTACACAGGTTATGTAGAGTTTGATGACGAAGCCGGCATCTTCCATGGAGAGGTGCTTGACCTAAGGGACGTGATTACGTTCCAGGGCAAAAGCGTTGAGGAAATTGAGCAAGCGTTCCGCGACTCCGTCGATGACTACTTGGAGTTTTGCGAAGAGCGTCGCGAAGAGCCAGACAAACCATTCTCAGGACGCCTGATGCTTCGTCTGCCACCGCATCTGCATCGCAAAGCATATGTGAGTGCCAGGCGCGAGGGCAAAAGCCTAAATCAGTGGATTGCTGAGAAACTAGAGAGGACCAGCTAACCACTCGCTGCAGACGGACCGGGCAAACAGCTCCGTTGATTTTTCAGTGGTGAATGCAGCAGGTCAAACATCGACCATCCATCAGCCCCGCCGCTGAGCTCGGTCGTTAGCGAGGCTTAAAAAAACGTCTTGACGTCATAGCGTCTAAGCGTTATATTAGGACCATGAGCACCTCACAGAAAAGAGCCACCATTTATTTCGATCCTGACATTCACCGGGCACTGCGGGTCAAGGCAGCAGAAACTGAGCGGTCTATCTCCGCCCTGGTAAATGAAGCTGTAAAGCTAAGATTCACCGAGGATGTTGAGGATCTTGCTTCTTTCGATGAGAGCGCACACGAACCCAACTTGCCTTTCGAAGACGTCCTGAAAGATCTGAAAAAGCGTGGCAAGATATAGGATTCTGATCAAGCCTTCGGCTGTCAAAGAAATCGAAGCGATCTCACCAAAAAAGGATCGACAGCGCATTGTTGGCCGTATCAGCAAGCTTGCAGATAATCCCCGCCCACTAGGGTGTGAGAAGCTATCGGGCCAAGAAAAGTACCGTATGCGGCAGGGACGTTACCGAATTGTGTACTCAATCGAAGATCAGGATCTAATCGTTTACGTTGTTAAAGTTGGTCACCGAAAAGACGTGTACCGTTGAGCCGGACGACTAAGCAGTTGCGCCCCACGACCCAGCGGCTGGTGCGCGGTTGCTGGGTCACTTTTTGCCCCCATTGGCCTATCGCTGGACTGGTCAGTGGGGGCTTTTCCTTTCTCAGGTCAATACTGCTTTGACATTTCCCCATATTTTGTGCCAGAGTAAATTCCAGTGGACTGTGAATTAAGGGATATCATATTTACTTTAATAGTGATCGAAGTTCGTTTACGCATCTCATTACCACGAAAAGTCACATGTCCTTCACATACCATCAATTACATTCAATCCAGGCCAGTAGCAGGTATTTGCATGATATCTCTCATTCCCATGCTCTAGTATCTACATCAGCATTTAGTGCTAGGATGTTCCATCTCACCCTTGCCAAAGTTTTTGCTGCCATACAAAACTAGCAGTTCTGGATTCAAGGTGATGATCTACTTTCCTCGATCGCTTGGTATTTTCACTTCCGCCTTGGCCGTCCCCGCGAACGTTCCATGAGGGGCTCTAGGGGGAATCCAGCACATGCAATTGACAATTACGCCTTTTACATATATATTTACTTTTAGCTATATAGTGGAGTTTGAGATGAAAGATCTGATTAATGTCATGAAGGCACTTTCGGAGCCCAATCGAGTCAAAATCCTCAAGATGTTGCAGCATAGGGTGATGTGCGTCTGTGAGATCAAAGAAGTCCTACAGCTTTCTCAGCCTACCGTATCCCGGCACCTTAAAGTGCTTAAGGACGCTGGTCTGGTCGGCAACAGAAAAGAAGGTTTGTGGGTTAATTACTATCTTACTGTCGGGGATAGCAGTCCTTACGCTGCTAACATCTTAGGAAGCTTGAGGCACTGGCTAGATGACGATCGAGAAATCGAAACCTTGGTGAAGAAGCTGCCAACAATTAGGCGCGAGGAGGTTTGCAAGAGGTAATTTTTTTGAGCATTATATATTTATACATTTCAATCTACTAATTTAAATCTACCCTATATTGTTGGATGTGTTCTATGCTGCTGAAAGGATGCCGCAAGGAGACCTTCCGGCCTGAGTGAGACGGCGAAGGCAGAACCACAAGAATACTTGGGGCAGTATCAAATGGTGTATTGAGGCCACTCGGCTAGTGAGATTAGGGTTCTAGAAAAATAATGGTGCTTGATCGTAAGCAAGTACACTGAGGAGATGTTGATGGAAACGCAAGCTGCTGTCGAGAAAAGTTTGGACATACCAATGGTTGAAGAAAAAAAGCTGTCATTGCTCGACAAACTGTTGACATTGTGGATTTTCCTCGCCATGGGTGTTGGAGTACTGATGGGATTTTTTGTCCCGTCAGTGCCCCAATTTATTGCTAGTCTCCAGGTCGGCGCGACATCGATTCCCATTGCTATAGGTTTGATTCTGATGATGTATCCTCCACTGGCAAAGGTTAAATATGAGGAGATGGGAGCTCTTTTTTATAACAAGAGGCTTCTGGGTTTTTCCTTAGTTCAAAACTGGATAATTGGTCCCATTTTCATGTTCATTCTGGCAATAATATTCCTGCGCAACTATCCCGAGTATATGATCGGCGTCATCCTGGTGGGTCTCGCCCGCTGCATTGCCATGGTTATTGTCTGGAACGAGCTTGCTGAGGGTGATCGAGAACTGGCGGTTGGTCTGATTGCTTTCAACGCAGTGTTTCAGGTCTTGTTTTACGCCGTCTACATTTACCTTTTCATAACTCTGGCACTGAACTGGCTTGGGCTGGTGAAAGGTCTCAATGTCAGTATCTCGATGTGGGAAGCGGCGAAGACGGTATTTATCTATCTGGGAATACCTTTTCTTGGTGGAATAATTACACGATTTAGCTTACTGAAAGCGAAAGGTAAAGATTGGTATGAAAATGTATTCATACCCAAAATAAGTCCCATCACCCTAGTAGCCCTGCTTTTTACCATTATTGTTATGTTCTCACTAAAGGGAGAATATATTATTCAATTGCCCCTGGATGTCGTTAGAGTTGCCATACCTCTTACCATTTATTTTGTCGCCATGTGGTTTGTAACATTTTTTATCGTGAGAAAGATCGGTGGGAACTACCCGAAAACGACAGCCGTATCATTTACGGCCGCAAGTAATGACTTTGAATTGGCAATAGCTGTCGCCGTAGTGATTTTCGGCATCAGTTCCGATCAAGCCTTTGCCACGGTAATTGGGCCACTTATCGAAGTGCCCGTGCTCATACTGCTTGTAAATGTAGCTTTGAAGTTTAGAACAATATTCTTCAAAACTGCGTAGGCCTGAGGGAGGATATACCCATGGCAGTCATCGTTACACACAAAAAGTCAGGTCAAAAGTATATCTTGTTGGGCACAGGTTTTGGCGCAATAAGGACTATGCAAGAATCTCCGATGTATGGAACCCTTAGACCCTCAGAGGAATCCTTTGAATTGAAAATGGTTGCCGTTTGTAATAATCTAGGGAAAATAGAGTGGGTTCACTCAGAGGAGATCGAGGTTGTTGAAATAGGTGGAAGCTTTCCTTCAGAGCTACTTTAAGAATTTTCAAGCCATTGTTCGTAACCTCAAAGATGTTGCGATTTCTCCTATCTATGTTGAATCTCGATTAGTTTCAAAAAGTAGACATATGCTCAACATGATCCGGGTGCTCCGTATAGCGTTATGATCTAAAGTCCAGACTAGTCCCCCGCACTTTGCATTAAATACTTAAATCCACACTTTTGCCATGTCTGACCCGCTTCCACATGTAGTAGTATCCTTCCTAGAGCAAAAACTGCAAATTAAGGCAAGTAATATAAAGTTATAAGTAGTTGAGATGAGTTTGGACTACTGGACCCTCAATCCACTCCAACTCGTCCCTGATGCCCACATCATTTTCTCTATGGCAACCTGCCTGTTGGAAAACTCTACTAGTTCGTGTCCATCCGGAAATCAAAGATTTTCGGATGGAGCTGTCAGCCGTCAGCGTTCAGCCGTCAGTCAAACTTGTTGACCTGAAATGTTTTTTGCTGAAAGCTGATTGCTGATCGCTCATCCGGACACGCCCATTTCCGGATAAACACTAGTTAGTTGAAAATTCCTACTGAAATAGTTGTTTTTCGTATTGACTATCATTTTTTCAGAGTTATTTTTACTTGATAAAGCTTAGGTTGTTTCAGTTATGTACTGGCTCACTACTATTAACTTTCCAAGATAAAGAGTTGAGACAAATGGCACTAAAGACAGCAGAAAAAAGAGAAAGAGTCTTAAATGGTGGCGACAAGGCCACGATCCGCGAGGACATTCTCCAGAACTTCCCAGGGCTTTTCGGGACCAAGAAGATAAACGGCCGAGAAGTGAATGTGGAAGAGGAGATTGCCGCACTCGCCCATGAGCTGCATCCCGAGATCGCCGCGGTCCTCGCCGCGCGTCAGGAGCTACTGAGTTCTCCCGCTCCGGTCAGCGAGAAATATGCCTGGCCGAAGTGGGACGACACATTTGAGGATCCGGTAACGGGGCAGTTCTGGACATATCGCCAGATCGTCCAGGGCTTGATTGATAACTTTCTCGATCGGGACAGCGAGTACCGCTGGCGGTTAAACGACGAAGTGGTTATCCCCAAAGACGCCCATCCGTTAACGAATCCCGGTTTGGAGCTCACTGGGCCGTGGCATCCGCTGGACATGGCCTTCAAGGCTTTGAATAGCCCGGCGCCGATGAATATGCCGGACTTTGAGGACGCCGCGCCGCCCCATTTCCGGCCCGATGGCGCGCCCAAGGATCAGCCGTTAGGTATTTTCGCGGCCGTGGAAAACGCCAAACAGATCTTCGAAGGCGTCTGGTCCGACCGCGCCTATGAGGTGGTGAAGAAAGGCAAAAAGCGGGAATACAGGATCCAGGCGCCTCCGGCGCAGTGGCCAACCCGGTTCGCTCGGCCTCCAAGCATCCACGTGAGGTACGACCATGTCACGGTGGCAGGCCAACCGGTGCATGGGATAATTCCCATCACTCTCCTCTGGGCGCTCAACAACTACGAGTCCCTCACCCGGATCGGCACCGGCCTGTACTACTACATCCCGAAGATTCAGACGCCCCAGGAAGCTCTCATTGTGGAAAAGCTGCTGGTGCGGGTGGAAGAGTTGATCGGCGTCCAGCCCGGCACCATAAAGATCAAAGTCCTCTACGAGGAGGGGAATGCGGGTCGGTTTTTGCCGGTGAACGCCTGGATCTGGCGACGCAGGCTCCTTGGAACCAACGTCGGCCGCTGGGACTACCTCGCCAGCATTATTGAGATGTGGAAGGACGACCCGCAGGGCGTATTTCCGGACCCACAGTCGATAGGCATGGCCTCCCCGAACATGATTGCATATCAGCGGTACAACGCGCTGATGATGCTCATGGCCGGCATGAAGAATGGTGAGCTCAGCCAGGGGGGTCCCATTGGCGGGATGGCGGCGGTAATGATCTACCAACCCGCCGATCCCTATGGCCGCTCGCAGTATAACCCGCTGGCCCTGCGGGCAGTGGTCATCGACAAGCTACGAGAGCGTCTGCTGGGTCTCATCTTCGTGCCCGAAGAGCCGCTGCCCGCAGGTGAACAGCCCACCCTTGAAGACATTCTTGCCGGAGAGGTGAAAGGACGACTCTACGATACCTATCGGCAAAGCTGGGTTGCCAGCCCCGAACCGGCCTACGTGGCCGCGGGCAATGAACCGTTGCAGGCTCCCGTGACACAGCTCCAGGCGATCCTCGACGCGCCACCAGAGGAGGTGGACGTGAAAGGCAAAGCGGTGCCGACGGTCGCCAGTGGTCTCGTGGAAGAAGAGCGGCGGCTGCTGCAATCCCGCGGCTTGTTGAATTCTGATGGCAAGATCACACCTTGGGTGGTCACCAAGGATATGTTCAGTAAGCCGGAAAAGCTCTTCACACAAGAACTCTGGGACAATATCTACGGCGTCCCGAAAGGTGAGGTTACCATTGAACACATCCAGCACGCCTTCTACATGGCAGCGAACTACGGTTTCCAGATTCTCAACGGTAACTTTGCTGCCGCCATCGACGACTACGAGCTTTGCCTGCGTTTCATGAATGATCTCGCTACCTACCGGATCGATGTGTCGTGGCTGTGGACCTTGCTCCATCACCAAGCTGTGATCACCAAGGACGGCTACCTCAAAGGGCCGGCGCTCACCGAGGATGGGCTCAATCCGGCTGAGGACGCCTTCGAGGTCAAGACCGGGACCCGCTTCACCAAGGAGCTGTTCCTGAGGTTGTGGAACTACCACAACGACTGGACCTATGAGCTCTTCGCCGAGCTGGACCGCCTCGGCAATCCAGGCCGCTTTGACCGCGCCAAGGCGCCGGTGATCATGGAGATATTGAAGCGCCAGCTGCTTTCGCCCCGCTATATCCAGCACAGCGCCCGGGTGCTCTTCGTTTTGGCGCCGGCGAACGAGCAGGAGCGCGAGCAGCTTCTCGAAGCGATTTTCGCTCCCTCCCGTGAGGAAGTCGTCAAGCGCGTTCAAGCAGGCACGCTCGACAAGTCCGCGTTGGATGCCCACGATTATGTCTATGACATCTTTCCGGGGAGGGAAGGGGAATAGCGATCGGTGGTAGTCAGAACTGGGATGCGAAAAGGGCTCTGAGCCACTACGCATGGCCGGTGACCATGTGAGGTCGAGGATTTATATGGAACTCAAGTAATTAGTGCTCATGCGAAAACCCCGGTTTTCGCGTGAGCGCTATCAGCAATCAGCTTTCAGGTCTCAGCAAAATACCTTCAATAAAATAAGGTTAGGCCGACCGCTGACAGCTCCATCCGGGAATCTCTGATTTCCGGATGAACACTAATTAATCACCAGAAACTAGATGATTAACAAAGCCGTATCCGCACAATGACATGGTGTGGATGCGGCTTTATTATTTTTCGGCGATATATCAAACTTAACCCGGATAATTCGTGAATTATTCGGGTTAAGTTTTCGCGATTATTGTCAAGCCGGTGGCATATGCAGACAGGAAACTTTTCAACCAACTGTTAAAAGATGGAGTTGGCGACGCCCAGATAATGAGAAATGCGAAATGACGATTGAGTTCCTCGCAACTACTGGCTACTGGACTCTATTTCTAGTGTCTCATGAATTACTCGAATTGCTCTTCTTCGGTGGAGCCTGCCAGTGCCGCCGTAGAGGTTTCTCCGCCGGTAATCACATTCTGAATTTCGTCAAAATACCCTGCACCCACAAAGCTTTGATGTTTCACCGCGCTATAGCCCTGCTCCCGTTCCATTTCAAATTCATGCTCCTGCAGGCGGGAATAGGCGGCCATCCCCTCCGTACTGTAGGCGTGGGCTAGCTCAAACATGGCAGTATTCAGGGTGTGAAAACCAGCCAGGGTAACAAACTGAAACTTATACCCCAGGGTACCGAGTTCATCTTGAAAACTCCGAATTGTCGGTTCGTCCAGGTGCAGTTTCCAGTTGAAGGAGGGCGAGCAGTTGTAAGCTAATAACTTGTTCGGGAATTTTTCGTGAATAGCCTGTGCGAACTCCCGCGCCTCACCCAGGTCAGGGGTTGAGGTTTCACACCAGATGACATCAGCATAAGGGGCATAGGCCAGGGCCCTGGCAATGGCAAGTTTTAGCCCACCCTTCACCTCAAAGTAACCCTCAACGGTCCTCTCTCCAGTCAAAAAAGGATGGTCAAGGGGATCGATATCGGTTCGGGTCAGTCGGGCTCCATTGGCATCTGTTCTCGCTATCATAACAGTGGGCACGTCAAGTACGTCACTGGCGAGTCGGGCAGCCACAAACTTCCGTAGATACTCCGAGGCTGGAGCCAAAACCTTGCCGCCCATGTGACCACATTTCTTCAGAGAGGATATCTGATCTTCCAGGTGAACGGCTGCCGCACCGGCGTCGATGCATGCCTTTGTTATTTCAAAAGTGTTGAGTAGTCCACCAAATCCAGCCTCAATATCTGCGACAATGGGGGCGAACCAATAAATCTTGCCCTTATCGTGCAAGTGTTGAAGCTGATCAGCCCTGAGCAGGGCATTGTTTACCTTCCGGACAACGTTCGGCACACTGTCGGCTGGATATAAACTCTGGTCCGGGTAGGTCTGGCCTGCGGTGTTTGCATCCGCCGCAACCTGCCAGCCGCTAAGGTAAATTGCTTGCAAGCCAGCCAGTACCTGCTGAACCGCTTGATTGCCGGTCAGTGCCCCTAAAGCCCGGACGTACGGTTCGGTGTGCATGAGATGCCAGAGTCTTTCAGCACCCATGCGGGCAAGGGTATATTCTATCTGAACTGAGCTACGAAGCCTCACCACGTCTTTGGCGGAATAGGGTCGCTGGATTCCCTGCCAGCGTGGATCAGTTTTCCAAGAGTGCGCTAATGCCTCGGCATGCTGCTGCCTTTCCATGCAAAATCCTCCCCTCTAAATTGTTAGCCGGCAAGCAGCCAACAAATCAAGTTCCATGCAACAGATGGCTTGTTAGGCAGAATTGATAAGCACTAAGAACGTAAACTAAAGTAAAAACGATCCAACATTTGTCAATACGAAAAATCACCAAGGGGATAGGAAACAGCAGTTTTACGATGAGCATAGCGCAAAGCGCAGAGCGCAGAGCGCATAGAGCAGAGGTCAGAGGGCAGAAGACAGAGGACAGAGCTTGCATCTTGTACCGGAATTCTCGGGATTAATCCGACTGGCTACTAAGCTGCGATGCCATCTGCTTTGCGACACCTTCGGTGTAAGATCACTGGTGATCATTGATTTGGACGAGGCCAACGCCGCCTAACACCATTATCATGCCCAGCCAGAAGAGCAATCCCAAGTCCTGATCGCTGGACAACAACCCTACTCCAGCCATTAGAGCTGAAAGACCAGCTGTAGTAGGTGGTTGCGCATTGGTGCAGATCGCCACCTCAACCGGCCCCAGATACCGTAGCAGCACATTCCACACCAGCATCATCACCACGCTGGTCAGCACCACCAAGTAGGCGAGCCCAGCCCAGGCTGCAGGCTGAATTGCGCCATAATCCATGGTGAGTAGTGAATAGCCGCCAATGGGGATCATAACTACCGCACCAAGGATCAAACTCCACGCAGTTACCACACGAGGATCATGGTTTTTGCAGGTACCACCGGCCAGAACTGTATAGGCCACCCAGGCGAGTACAGCGCCCAGAACCCAGAGATCACCTGTGCGCAGTTCCTTGATGGTTTCTCCCGCTTCCCACGGCCGGAGGATAATGTAGACTCCCACAAATGCAAGGATTACCCCGAGAACTTTGCGCATAGGTGGCAGTTCTTGACGCAGACCACTTGCGACAATCAAAACGCCGAGTGGGGTCAATGCGTAAAACAGCGCCGGATGGCTGGGTACAGTGTGTCGGAGACCCCGGAGGAATGCGTATTGGTTTAGGGGAACCAGAAGAATTCCGAAGCCAAGTATCTTAAGCCATTCTTTGAGGTTGAATTGCGGCTTGGGGATCCCCCAACCAGTCATCAGCAGGAGCAGAAGGGCAGCACCCAGGGCTCGGGCAAGGGTCAGGGTTTCAGCATCAGGAAATCCAACCGCGGCTGCTTTGCTAAAAACATAGGTTCCGGAGGCCAGACTGACGTGAGTGGCCATGAGCGCATAAAGAGCAGAGCGTCGCATAGTGTCCACCAGACCAAACGAGGGTGAGCAGTTCCAGTTATCCCGGAGCGGCGGTGAATGCTTGAGAATTATGTCTGTCGACCCTGGCATCATTAAAACAAGGGCGAGAGAATAATACCTGTCCCGCCAATGCTTGTCATCTGTTTCCTCGCACTCACGTCAGTCAGCCTTCGCATTACCTCTGTACGTACTTGTAATTGAGGGAAGCGTCCCTATATTAAATGATTATGCGGATCACAGTTAAGGACACTGGTAATTGGACGAAAGGAAAAAGCTAATGGGCATTGATGAAAGAGTCGCCTTTGTGAGTGGTGCAAACCGGGGCATCGGCTTCGGCATGACCTTGGAGATGGTAAGGAATGGTTGCAAGGTGGTGGCAGGGTATCGAGATGAGGAAAGATCGCACGAATTACTTGCTGAGGCGGAAAAGGACAAAAACATATATCCTGTTAGAGTGGATGTTACCAGTGAAAGCGATGTGCAACATCTGCATGAATTTATTGCAGGTCACCTGGGTCATCTCAATATTCTCGTGAATAGTGCCGGAGTAAATATTAATGAGCCTGCGCCGATTAACAAGCTCTCTTGGGAGGATATTTCCAAGAGCTTAATGGTCAATATGGGTGGGCCTTTTCTAACCTCTCAGCATCTTTACCCGTTATTGCAAAAGGCCAGTGAGAAGAAGATTATAAACATAAGCTCTCAGATGGGCTCTATCCAGCTGAGCGGCGGCGGGGCAACTCCCTACCGGATATCGAAAGCTGCCCTGAATATGCTGACCAGGAACCAAGCAATTGAGTACAAAAAAGATGGTATCAGCGTGGTATGTTTGCACCCTGGTTGGGTCAGGACAGATATGGGCGGCCCGGCCGCTCCCATGACAGTAGCCGAGTCTGCGAAAAAGATTTTTCAGATAATAGAAACGGTGACTCTTGCAAACAGCGGAGAGTTCATTTCTGTCAATGGCGAAACAATTCCGTTTTGAAATTGTGGATTGTGGATTTCAACTTTACGATTGACGCAAGTCGAACCTAAAAAAATCTGCAATCTGCATTCCGCAATCTACAAGGTGAACCGGAGGTCTCATCATGAACTACCGTAACACTACCCTCTGTGCAGTGTTGATCTTTGGAGTCATCATGCTCGTCTCACCGCTCTCAGCGCGTGCGGACCTCGAACCATATATGATTGACCAGGTACACAGCATGGCCAATTTCAAGATTCGCCACTTGTTTTCTAAAGTCTCGGGTACCTTCTCGGAGGTAACCGGGAAGATCTGGGTAGATAGGGATAACCTAGAAGCTTCTCGCGTGGAAGCCACCATCAGTGTGTACAGCATCGACACCAACCATGAAGAACGGGACACTGATTTGCTCTCGAGCAATTTTTTTGACGCAGAAAAGTACAGGATTATACGTTTTGCCAGCACTACTGTGGAGGCCACGGGTAAAGACCGCGGCGTTATGCATGGCAACCTGACCATGCACGGTGTGACCCGTTCCGTGAAAGTGGTTTTCAATGTGCTTGGTTTCGGTCCTGATCCCTGGGGTGGCTATCGGAGCGGTTTTGAGGCCAGTACCGTACTCAAACGCAGCGAATACGGGATGACCTATGCTCTCGGTGAGCAAGGAGGTGGACTTATTGGGGATAAGGTGGACGTTACCCTGCTCATCGAAGCGATCAAATTGGGCCCGGATGGTTCGCCCTATAAAGGTCAGTAAACCACCCGCCGCAGGGTCAAAACCGTAAGGTGTGCTCAGGTCGTGACTTCTCGCTGGCTCGGCTCCGCGTAAGCGGGTCTCCGGCAGGGCTCCACCATCACGTACAGCTATTCATTCCAAACGACCTCGTCACCTTGAGCATTGTATACGGTAGGGCCACTTTCTGTAGGAACATGGTAGGACTGTTCTAGGGGGACGTCCATGGAACTAACGTTCAACCGCACGTTATTTAGTCATTGTCTCCCCCTTTCCAGGGGACGTATAATGGTGAAGAGGCACTGTTCCTAATGACGTCGATGAGGTGAGTTATGAGAAGTGTTATTGTATCAATCATTGTTACCCTTTTGCTTAGCCTCAGCCTCCCTGCAACCGCTGAGCAGCAGCCGGAGGAAACGCTCAAAGCCATCGTCCAGGTACGTGCCACCATCCCTGACAATGCCCGCACTGCTCCTTCACTGGGGACGAAAAGGGAAGGAAGCGGAACGGTCATCGATTCCAATGGTCTCGTTCTCACCATAGGCTATCTGATTCTAGAAGCTGACGGGATTGAAGTGGTGAGCTCAGACGGCGAGGTGGTGCCGGCAACATTTGTTGCTTACGACGATAACACCGGCTTTGGTCTCTTGCGAGCAGATCGGTCCCTTGAGGTAACACCCATTAAGCTTGGTCAATCGTCGGAAGTCAAGGTGGGTGATCAGGCGCTTGTGGCGACCTTTGGCGGCCCCGACACTATGCTGGCCACCACGGTTGTCTCGCGGGATGAGTTTGTCGGCTACTGGGAGTATCTCTTGGAAGATGCAATATACACGGTGCCGTCTCACCCCAATTACGGTGGTGCAGCGCTTTTAGGTAGGCACGGTAGGCTTTTGGGTGTTGGGTCGATATTGACACAATTTATGATCCAGGGAGTTGGTACTGTCTCGAGCAACATGTTTGTTCCCATCGACTATCTCAAGCCAATTCTGAGTGACCTCATCGCCAAAGGTCACTCTTCCGAACCGCGCAAACCGTATTTGGGTTTCCACGCTGAGGAATCACGGAACCGTGTATATGTGATCCGGATCCAAGCCGGCGGTCCTGCAGAAAAAGCAGGACTGAGAGTGGGAGATATCGTCCTCAAAGTAAACAAGCGTTCAGTGGAGGGGCTGAGTGATTTCTATCGCAAGGTTTGGCGTCTCGGCCGCGCCGGTGTTGATGTCCCTCTCAGCGTTCTCCAGGGATCCGAAATCCTCGAGATAACAATCCACTCCAGCGATCGCTACAAACACTTGCGACTACATCCGCAAAGAAAAGCGGATTATGTAGAACATTTTGAACTGCCATTGGGGGGCGAGGAGGGGATGTCTCAACGGGAAAGGTTGTAAAAAGAGCCGGACATCCAAGGCTCAAGATGTTGAGGTGGATTGCCCTGGGCGAGGCCAAACCATACCTTGCCAAACTCAATGGTCGTACACAAGCTGGACCTGATGTGGGTGAGTAGCTAAACTATTCTGATCCCTGTTTGTTTCCTGCAACAGCAGATATCTATAATCTATAGACATCATAATCCAGGAGTTCCCCCCAAAATAGATGGTTGATGTTTGTGAAATGAGGTCTCGTATCGGTTTATGCTGATGTGCACATGAGAATGCTTTTCTGGTGTC